>JAIDKP010000154.1 GCA_029051445.1 Muribaculaceae bacterium
GAGTGATCTCAAGGTGGTTCATTCTAACGGTGGCAATGGTGCCGAATACCGTTTTACTTCGAGCAATCTTGGTTACTGTGATCCTCATGACGGCAATGCCTCGCGCAAGGTGAAACTGAAGTTCATACTTGACTATAAGGATGAGAACAACACGGAGTATGAGGTGACGAAGATCGGTGACAAGGAGATCGTACTGCGACAGGACGAAATCATTGCGTCGTCGGCCGGAGACAATACATATTTCCAGTGGGGACGCAAGGATCCGATGCTTCCCGGGGTATATACCAATAAAGGGGTATTGGGTGCGGTCGTCCCGCTGTATTACACTTTCGACAAAGAGCCGAACTCCGGTGAAATGTCGATGCTGAATAAGCCTTACTTTTATCCGGATGGCGGTGATAAAGCGTTCGGGGCAATAGAATGTATCGATGGAGCGTCGCTTGTTGACGGCATTCTGCATCCCAACCGTTTTTTTATCGGAACCGGAAGTTACCGTCAGCACTGGCACAATGGAAAAGGAACAAAATATTTTGCGGAAGGAACCGTGATGCATCAGGTCTGGGATTCTTCATCGGAAGGAATCGTTGTAACTAAAATAAATGGAGTCATTGTCACTAAAATGGAAGATGTCGATGTGACTAAAACAATATATGATCCATGTCCTGCCGGATTTCATATTCCTCCTACAGTCGCTTTTACGGGATTGGCCAATATTGGTGAATCAACCTCTTCTTCCCCTATAGACGGCAAGTTACCGGTGTGGAATGGAGAAACAGAGAACACTTGGACTGTCATATGTGATAATGGTACTCTTGTATTTCCGGCGACAGGTGTGCGTGATATGAATTTGCCAACTTCATCAGGAGATTTCGTTTCTCTTATAAAGAGTACATATAAGGAATTATACGATGAGTCGTGGCCTGCATTCCAGTCTATCACATTTATATGTACGAGCTCAATCTCAAGTTCGACCCAGTCTTATATATTTGATATAGACAACAGAGGTCATGACAGTAGCAATAAATTACAATTCAGGTTCAGTTCCTGTGTGGGATCAAATAATGCATATGGATTTGCAGTACGTCCGATAGCAGATAATTGACCGCCGCCACGCAAAATGACTGGAGCGTTCTGCAAATTGCGGGGCGCTCTGTTTTTGTGAATTGATGTAATGGTGTAAATTTGCATGTATGGAACAGGAATATGAGTCCGGATTGCTTGAATCAGCAGTGACAGAATTATCGCGTTTGCCCGGTGTCGGACGCAAGACTGCGCTTAGGCTCGCCTTGCATCTTCTCCGTCAGGACAAGAGTGTGGGTACCGCGCTCGGAGAATCTCTTATAAATCTCTGCAACGGCATAAAGTATTGTAGCGAATGTCATAATATATCGGAGGATGAACTATGTCCGATATGTGCCAATCCGATGCGCGACCACCGCACTGTGTGTGTGGTCGAGTCGGTGAAGGATGTCATGGCGATAGAAAACACGCGTCAGTATCAGGGGGTATATCATGTGCTGGGCGGTCTGATCTCGCCGATAGACGGTGTGGGTCCTGATCAGTTGCAGATCGACTCGCTTGTGGAGCGTGTGAAAAACGGAGGCAATGTCGATGAGGTGATCATAGCGTTAAGTGCAACGATGGAGGGGGAAACTACCGGCTTCTATATCTTCAGACGTCTTGGTGAGACGGACGTGAAAGTGACACAGCTGGCACGTGGCGTGGCCGTTGGAAATGATCTGGAATATACCGACGAGATAACGCTTGGCCGCTCTCTGACGGGACGTACACTTTTCAGTGACTCGATATGACGATAAAACTGCGCGCGCCTGAACCTGACGATGTGGACCGCCTCTATATTTGGGAAAATGACCCGGAGGGCGGTCTGCACGGACATTGGGCTCATGCGCCTCTGTCGCGCTTCCAGATATGGGAATATGTGAACAATTACGATGCCAATCCGACCGCGGCCGGGGCGGTGAGAATGATGGTCATGGAAGGTGACGAGACAGTGGGAACGGTTGATCTCTATGATATGGATCTTTATAACCGCCGGGCTTCGGTGGGTATATACATTGATCCTAAACGGCGCGGCAAAGGGATAGGGAAATCGGTGCTTGAAGCTATTGAAAGGTATGCGTGTGACACGCTCGGGCTGCACACGCTCGCGGCATACTGTATGAGTGTAAACAAGGCTGGCTGCAGGGCGTTTGAAGCACAGGATTATGTGTTGTCGGGTGTGATGAAGGAGTGTGCCCGTTTTGGCAACCGTTACCACGACATAAATGTTTATGTCAAAATTTTGACATCACTTTGAGGGTAGGATTCTCTCAAGCCATGATAGGATCGCTTTAAGTGTCTCGTCGCTTATGTCGCCGGGTAAGGTGGCATACTCCTGCATCATGCCTGTCTGACACACCTGAAAGAGATGGTTGTGGTTTTGCATAAGTTGTGTCTCGATTGCCGGATTGAGTTCCCGGAAGGTCTTGAGG
>JAIDKP010000155.1 GCA_029051445.1 Muribaculaceae bacterium
ATACCTAAGAGTGTACATTTTTTTATACGCAATGTATCAAAAAAGATACGATCTTATGTGTCAAATTCCATTTTATTATCATATATTTGCATCAAACGTTAAGTTTAAAACCCGATGCGTTTAAAGTTTGCTGGTTTTCCAATATTTTAATATATAAATCGTCAGATGAAAGTCACAGAAGTAATTTCCGACCTGAAGCGTCGATTCCCCAATGAGCCTGAATACCATCAGGCCGTCGAGGAGGTGCTAACCTCAATTGAGGATGTCTACAACTCCTATCCGCAATTTGAGCGTTATAACCTCATCGAGCGACTCTGTGTGCCTGACCGTATCCTGTCGTTCCGCGTAAGCTGGGTCGACGATGCCGGCAACGTACGCACTAACATGGGCTACCGTGTTCAACACAACAACGCTATCGGTCCATACAAAGGCGGTATCCGCTTTCATGCATCGGTCAATCAGTCTATCCTGAAATTCCTTGCTTTCGAGCAGACTTTCAAAAACTCACTGACGACTCTTGCAATGGGTGGTGCCAAAGGTGGCTCCGACTTTTCGCCCAAGGGGAAAAGCGACATGGAGATCATGCGTTTCTGTCAGGCTTTCGTGCGTGAGCTGTGGCGCCAGATCGGACCGGAGCGCGATGTGCCTGCAGGCGATATAGGTGTGGGCGGACGTGAGGTTGCCTACATGTACGGTATGTATAAGAACCTCGCCCGCGAGAACACCGGAACATTCACCGGAAAGGGCATAGATTTCGGAGGCTCGCTCATTCGTCCAGAGGCTACCGGTTACGGCAACGTCTACTTCCTGCTCAATATGCTTGCTACACGCGGCATCGACATAAAGGGCAAGCGTGTGGCCATCTCCGGATCGGGCAACGTAGCTCTCTACACTGCCGAGAAACTTATGTCGCTTGGTGCCGTAGTAGTTTCAATGAGCGATAGCGACGGTTCGATCGTTATTCCCGACGGTCTTACCCAGGAGCAGTTCGACTACATTTTCTCACTCAAGAATGATTACCGCGGACGCATACGCGAATTTGTCGACGAATATCCCGGAGCGGCAACCTACTATCAGCGTGAACGCCCGTGGAAGCATGTAAACTGC
This sequence comes from Muribaculaceae bacterium, assembly GCA_029051445.1. Lineage (GTDB taxonomy): Bacteria > Bacteroidota > Bacteroidia > Bacteroidales > Muribaculaceae > JAFLTL01. The sequence continues at coordinate 1,108 of JAIDKP010000155.1, forward strand.
GATATCGCCATGCCTTCGGCAACACAGAACGAGCTTGACGGAGACGACGCACGCGCACTTCTCGCACAAGGATGTATCGCTGTGAGCGAAGGCGCCAACATGCCTTCGACCCCCGATGCAGTAAAAGAGTTCATCAACGCCAAGATTCTCTATGCTCCGGGCAAGGCAGCCAATGCGGGCGGTGTGAGCGTCAGCGGCCTTGAAATGGCTCAGAACGCCCAGATGCTCAGCTGGTCGGCCGAGGAGGTCGACAATAAGCTCCAGAGCATCATGGCCAATATCCATGAGCAGTGCGTGAAGTTCGGAAAAGAGCCGAGCGGTTACGTCAACTACGTGAAGGGAGCCAACATTTCCGGTTTCATGAAAGTCGCCCGTGCCATGATGGCTCAGGGTGTCCTCTGATCGCAAATAATAAGAATCCTGCAATAAACGACGGCGGGCTGTGGAAATCAAGAATTCCGCAGCCCGCTTACTATTATGTCAATCAGTCGAAACTTATTGTGAAGCGGGTCAGGCCATCGGTCTCGGAAGTAGCAAGTGAATACCCGTAGCCGTGATTGTCAAGTATTTCTCCTACCATCATCAGCCCTATACCTTGCCCGTCAGGTTTGGTGGTAAAGAAAGGAGTAAAAAGCTGATCGGCGACCTCCTGTGAAATCGGCTTGCCGTTGTCGCAGATTGTCAGCCGCATATTTGCAAAGTCTGTTTCGACCCTGACGATGCCTTCTCCATCGATACTTTCGGCGGCGTTTTTCATGACATTTGTCAGAACCTGCTGTATCTGGCCTGCATCGGCATTAAGCATCATCACATCGCCTTGTGTGCAGTTGACTATTTCAAACGTAACCCCGCGCTCTTTCCACACTGCATCCATCTGAGCGGTCATATCGA
>JAIDKP010000156.1 GCA_029051445.1 Muribaculaceae bacterium
CGTAGATTCTGCGTGCTTCGGTCATTGCAAAGCGTCCGAGCAGGAAGAATGCGTCGCGCGGTGTTGTGGATACCCAGTTGGGGTTTCCTCTTCCGGCGTTCAGAAATTGTCTTGTTGATTTTTTTGCGTCGGCTGTGGCAAAATCTATAAGTGTCCCCTTTATTTCAAACGGACTCAGTTCGGAAAGCGATTTCTCGAATTTCGAGCTTGCGACTGTTTTTTTTGTTTCCATAGTATCGTATTGTATATTGAGATTTAATGTATCAGGCCATAAGTAGCACGATTACAACTCCCCAGAGTATGAGCAATGTGTTTCCGATCGCATAGGTGACGGTATATCCCATCGCCGGGATTGTGGAACCGAGCGATTCCTGTATGGCACCAAGCGCGGCGGTTGTCGTGCGGCTTCCGGCACAGCATCCGAGGTTTATGGCCGGGTGAAACTTGAAGATTCGCGCTCCCATCCATATACCTATCAGCAAAGGAAGTGTGGTGGCTATTATTCCGGCAACAAACAGAAGCCATCCCACCTGTTGTATTCCTGTTACAAACGTCGGGCCGGCAGTGATGCCGATAACTGCGATAAACATATTAAGTCCAAGGTTGTTAAGCAGCCATAGCGATTGCTTCGGAATGTTGCCTACGCCCGGATATCTTGACCGGAGCCATCCGCATACAAGTCCGGAGATAAGTGCTCCTCCAGAAGTCGACAGGCTCAGAGGCACGTGTTTCAAGGTGAGCGTTATCGCTCCGACAAGAGCTCCGAAGAAGATGCCGAATCCGAGCAGAATCAGTGATGTGGATGTGGTGGGACGGTCTACATATCCCATGCGAGGCCCGGCTTCATTTACTTCCTGAGCCAGTCCTGATACAGAGACAATGTCGCCCTGACAAAGCTGTGTTTTCGCGAGTACGGGAATCTCGACACCGGCGCGTGTGATCTTTGCTATTACAATACCGCACATCCACGGCTGCGACCGGAGCTGGTCGACGGTCATTTTGCCGGCACCTTTGCGGGTGAGTATGATGTCTATGTTCTGAACCGCAAACGAAAGCAGCTGCGGGTCGTTGACTTCCTGCCCTATCCAGCTTTCGTCCGTGATCACAAATGCCCGTCGTCCGCTCAACACGACCTCGTCGCCTTTGTTTATAGTCTCATTTCCTTTCGGGTTGTCGATAATGGTGCCATTCTGTCTGATCCGCTCGATAAAAATGCGTCTTCCGAGGGTCTTGTGCATGTATTCATGTATTTCACTGACGGTTTTTCCTCCATTCTCAAAGAAATTGCCATCAGCGCGGTAAGCTCTGAACACGACCGGGCGGTTTGCGTTGATGTATGCCGGATCCTGACTGAGCTCACTTTCGTTCATCTGAGCTGCAAGCTGTGCAGTCTGTTCTTTTACTTTCTTCAAGCCTCCAAGCATTGCCGGTCCAAGGTTTCCGAGAATATATGCAGATCCTATTGTTCCGAATATATATGTCACGGCATAACATACAGGTATAATGCTGACCCATTCTTTGGTGTCGGCAGCCGATGCGCCCAGCGACGGTATCATGTCGCCTGCGACTCCTATAACGGCGGATATTGTCTGTGCTCCGGCAAACAGTCCGGCGGTTTCTCCAACGTTATATCCCATTATTTTTGCCGTGACGACAGTGACGAGGAGTGCTACGACACAGAGTATCACAGCAAAAATCACTTGTTTGATACCGTTGCCCCGCAGTGCCTGAAAGAACTGGGGGCCTACGCTGAATCCGATAGCAAACAGGAAAAGAAGGAAAAATACCGATTTAATCGGTCCCGGTATCGATATATCCATCTGCCCTACCAGTACTCCGACCAAAAGTACCGAAGTGACTGTGCCTAAAGAAAATGTCTTGTACTTCAACTGTCCGATCCAGAAACCGACTCCGATTGTCAGAAACAGTGCTATAGAGGGATATTCCCTGAATGTGTGCAGCAACCATTCGCCCATATTAAAGTCAATGTGTGTAGTTTAACATAGTATTTTATTGCGGGGCTCTTTCAAGCCATCGGTAATGTATAAATACAACACATGTGGCTGTGAATAGTTTTTGCACTATATTTTTTGTGTCGTGATGAACAGTGTAATATGTGGTAATGTTAAGAGTTTATATCGGGTCATCGGACGCATTGATGTATTGTCCGGCCTGGTTTTAATGAGGGCTGTCAAGCTATTTATTCCATATCTGTTGCATTAGAAATTAGAGATGAAAAACAAAAAGAGTAGTATATGCGCTGCTGTTTTAGCTGTGTTGGCGTTAGGTTGTATCGGGCAGGTTTTGGCTCAGACCGATAAAGCTAAACCGGCGACACATCCGTTTCATGTGCCGGAGCGTGCTGTAATACTTAACGGAGACTCGACGCGTCTGAATGATGCGGTGTATGCTGTGTTCTATAATACGGAAAATCTGATGTTCAATGATCCTTCGGTTCCTCGTTTTCAGCTTGTGGATCGTGAGGGTACTACTGTCTTCGGTGTCGGTGGTGTCGTCGAGGGGTTACTTTATTATGATTTTGACGGCTCGATAAACGGTTCCGGTTTTATGACATACAATATTCCGGTTCCCAACAACGGCAGCCAGAGGGCACAGCTTGGTGCCGGTGTCAGTCAGTCGAGTATTTTTATGAAGCTCGCCCGTTCGACAAGGATAGGTATTCTGTCGGTTTACCTGCAGGCGGAGTTCTCGGGCGGTGATTCCGGCCATGAGTTCAATCTCAAACAGGCATTTATATCACTTGCCGGTTTTACGGCCGGTCTTACCAACTCAGTATTCTCAGACCCGGCCGCCGGTATTCCAACAGTTGACCCCGCCGGCCCTCCAGGAGCTATTACGGCAAAGAATATACAGGCTTCATATTCCCATCAGTTCTCACATAATCTGTCGGGTGCATTTTCGCTTGAGATACCATATGTCACATGCACTGTTTCTCCAACGACAGAGGCGATCAAGCAACGTTATCCCGATATTCCGCTCAACCTTCAATATACCTGGTTCAGTGGAAGCCATGTGCGTGCGGCGGCAATATTGCGTAATCTGACATACCGTGACATTACTTCGGGTAAAAACAGAGTTTCGACCGGCTGGGGTGTCATGGTTGCCGGCACAGCCACAGCCTACGACACGGTCGATCTTCTGTATCAGGCCGGATATGGTCATGGCATAGGCCGTTATGTGCACGATTTGGAAAATCATGGCCTTGATCTCATACCTGACGGAGATGGTCGGATGATCTCTCCCGGATCGTTCAGTTTTACAACGGGTCTGAGGTTTAAGCCAAGTAGAAAACTGCTGATTTCAGGGGCTTACGGCTATTGTCGCCTGTATGATGGGAAGTCGCTTGGTGACAGAGGCTTCCGTCGCTCCGGCTATGGAGTTGTGAATGCTTTTTACACCCCTACCGGTGATTTGCAGTTAGGGATAGAGTATCTTCATGGCACGCGCGTGGATCAGGATCATGGCAAGGGGCGTGCCAATCGCCTTATGGCTATGATAAAATATTCGTTCTGATAAAGAGTGTGAATAAGTAAAATTTACTAAATTGGCGGTTCTGAATTAAATCTGAGCCGCCAATGTATTTCCGTGAGTTTCTTATCACTTTATTTTTGTTGTTTCCGGTTGCAGCGGGGGCGGCTGTCGAGATCACAATCGCCGAGGGTAATGAGATCTCTCTTCCCGACGAGTATGCGTCGCCGAAATGGAGCGCGGTGTGGTTTTTTGAGGATGGAACGCGTGTTCCCGATGCATTGTTGCGAGTGAACAGCGGTGTATCGGTGTCTTTGTTGTCTAATGTCGGATATGTGTATGCTGTTCTCACTGATACGGAAGACGGCACGGTGCGTCGAACGAATGGTGTGAACGCAGACCGTATCCGCACTAAGGTTGCGACGATAAAGTTTGGCGGAACCGGAACGACAACATCATTGACTCTGGTAAACAATGGGGTGACATCTGTTTCGGAGTTTTCTGTAGAAATTGCTGGTGTTGTCGCGGAGGCTCCGAACGGAATTGCTACAGTCACGCTTCCGGTGTTCCTCGTGGGGGAGTATGATGTAAAGGTCAATTATCCGGAACGTGTGGGCGCGATGATGCTTGATAACGCCGGTATCTGCAGTCTGGAAATAGATGAGTCCTGCCGGAATCTTGCGGAGCTGTCGCTTGATGGAAATTCTCTTGATTTCAGCGGTCTTCCTTCTTGGCTTCCTGTCGGGTGCCATGTCAGCTATGGCAGCCAGGAGCGGGTTCATATATCGACTTTGTCAGATGGGGTCACAGTGGATCTCTCACCGAGTACCGGTACCGACATGTCGGTGAGGGTGACATGGCTGGATGATGCGGGTGAAGTGATCGGTGAGGATTGTTATGAGCGCGATGGCCGGGTCTATACTTTTACCGGATATTCCGGAAAAGCGTGGTGCCGCATGGAGTCGGAGAATACGGGACTTGTCTTGCAAAGCTCGACGGTGAGTATCGGAGGAGATATGCAGCCTGTGTTCAGTGCATCGTGGGCGGGGGCAGCCGGAAACGCAGCGTTTTCTGTCACTGTTTCAGAGCGGACATCGGTTGCTGTGGATGATGAACGAAGCCGAGTGGTTGATCCAGGAGATGAAATTTGGCTTCGTCTGCCTGATAAATCGGGCTCGATGACACTTTATGCTTCTCCGGCATCTTCGGTGTGTGTGGTTGATATCAGTGGCATAGGCCTTTATGATCTTGATGTTTCGGATTGTGCCACAGGACTTGAGCATATTTCGTTGGGAAACAACTGTATATCTCCGCTGTCGGTATTATCGGGAATTCCGAAAGCATGTTGCGTTGACTGGGGAGTGCAGCCTGATGTGGATATTTCCAGCCTGGCCAATCGTGATGAGCGCTGGATAGATCTTACGGGATTCGGAGATGTTCATGCTGTCTGGTATGACTGCTTTACCGGTAATCTGTTGGATGATGCCTATGTGAAGGAACGTCCGCCGATGTTGTTTACCTTCTGTGATGATGTCGCCGGTGTACGTGGCGTTGTGAAATCCGCTTCCCATGATGGGCTCGAGTGGAATACCAACGATGTGATTTTTAAAATGCATAGCAGTTCAGTCGGGACTGTTGCAGCCAACCGCCGTGAAGGTGTGTATAGGGTAGAGGAGGGGTGCGTGGTTTCTGAATGCCGGCATACGCTTTATGTGTATATGATTGACGGGCGTTTAAAATGCAAGATAGCCCCGATGGAGCGTCGTAGTCTTCCATCAGGGCTTTATGTGGTGTCGGGAGCCGGGAATGCGGGAACTGTAGTTCTTTAGGCTTATTCGTCGAAATCGAGATCCCATCCCATTGTCTCATCAGACTCATCGAACTCATAGGGTAGGTATCCGTCGATCATGTCGGTGAATCGTGAAAGTTCGCGCCCCTCTTTTTTTGTGGGACGTCCGAGCCCTTTGCGTCGGTCGATGAATCCGTTGATTTTGACTACATCGAGCAGATCGAGCTGGCTTTGTGGGGTGACGTTCTCCATATAGTCAGGCACAAGCTTGGCTCCCAGTCGGTTGCCCGTCACGGCTTTGACGCGGAACGACCATGTTACCGGCGGTTTTTTTACGTGTATGATGTCGCCGGTCTTTATGAGGCGCGACGGCTTGGCAACGACGGCTGTCGTAGCTTCGGGTCCTATTGTCACACGCCCTTTCTTGCAGTTGTCGGTGGCTATGGTGCGAGTCTTGAACACACGCATTGCCCACAACCATTTGTCGACTCTTTCTTCGTTCACTTCGGCAGTTGTTATTAAACAGGCTCTTATTTGTTGTTGAACCGGCACATCGCATGACTTAGGCCGGCGAGACAGAAGTCTTTGACGGCTTCTACCGCGTTTTCGATGCGTGTAGGCAACGTCTGCCGTTCATCGAGGGTGAAAGCTCCGAGTACAAAATCAACCTGATGGCCTCGGCTGAATTCGTTGCCAATACCAAATCTCAGTCTGGGGTATGCGTCACTGCCCAGCATCGCAGTGATGTTTTTCAGTCCGTTGTGTCCTGCATCGCTTCCTTTTCCCCTGAGCCTGATTGCTCCGAACGGCAGCGCGAGATCGTCGACCACTACAAGGATGTTTTCAAGCTCTATCGACTCCTTGTCTTTCCAATATCTCACGGCGTTTCCGCTGAGATTCATGTAGGTGTTTGGCTTCAGGAGTATTAGCTGCTTGTTTTTTAGCCGCATTCTGGCAATATCGCCGTAACGTGCGGTTTCAAAAGCAATATTGGATGCCCCGGCGAGGGCATCCAATATTCTAAAACCTATATTGTGGCGGGTGTCGCGGTATTCTGTTCCGGGATTCCCAAGCCCCACAATCAGATATTTCATATCAAATACTGATAGTGAGCTGGATTATTTTCCGGCAGCAGCGGCAGCCTGTGCACCGCGAGCGGCACGTGTGAGCTGAACGGCGCATACGACAGCATTCTTTGCATTAACGAGCTCAAGACCCTCGAAGCTGAGTTCGCCAACCTGCATTGTCTTGCCAAGTCCGAGGTTGTCAACGTTGATGACGAGACGCTCGGGAACGTTGGTGTATAT
>JAIDKP010000157.1 GCA_029051445.1 Muribaculaceae bacterium
CCTAAGGGCTACACTATGGACGGCGTATCCAGCACAGGCAACAATGTCAATGTCGACTCAGACATCGCTTCGTTCAGCAGCAGCGTAAGCGGGGCGGACAACAAAGTGACTATCGATGCTCGCCTCTCGCTCGGCAAGCGCGTGTATGAGGCCGGAGAATGGTCTGATTTCCGCAGTGCTGTAAGTGCTTACAAGGATCTGGCCGACTCAGAATTTGTTTTCGTAAAGAAATAAGCGCAAGGAGATGAAAAAACTTATCATATCGGCATTTGCCGCATTTGCTGTCACCGGTGCCGGCGCACAGAACAGTGACGCGACGTTGAACAGTGTCACCGAGACCTATACACTCAATGCTGACGGCTCGATCGACTACGATTATTTCAAGTCTCTGACTTACAACACGCAGTTTGCCTTCAACTCTCTTTTCGGCGAGACTTTTATAGTCAATAATCCCGATTTCCAGAAGCTGAAAATAAACGAATGCTACACAATACAGAAGGACGGAACGCGTATCGATGCTCCAGACAACGCATTCAACGAGGTGCTTCCATCGTCGGTCGCCAACTCGGCCGCATATAATGGTCTGCGCGAGATGGTCGTTACGCATACCGGTCTTGAGACCGGTGCCACGGCCACACTGTCGTACAGCATCAAGGGGCTGCCCGGCGGAACTCCTGTGCTTGACATAGACCGAATCATACCGATGCAAGGTGCCAATATAAAGGAATACAAGATTGTTGTCAATCTTCCAGATGGGGACAAAAAGCTGCGCTGGAGTCTTGAGGGTGGAAAGGTGTCGCCTGTTGTCAAGGGCAATACATATACCTGGACTTTCCGTAATATTCCTGCCGCTTCGGGTGATCAGTACAGCCCGGTCAATCATACCGGCACTCTGCGACTCACTGCCACGACTTCGGGCTCTCTTGACGAGAATCTGAGTCCTATGACTATCGAGACCCGCGATATTTTCCGTCTGCCCGGAGTAGTGACTGACACAATGTCGGTTGCCAGCAAGATCGCCGCAGTGCAGAAGTTCATGCGGAGCCGCGTAGCTACAGGAGGTGTCACTCCCGATCTTACCGGCTATAGCCTGCGCCAGTGCGCGGATGTTGTCGGAAGTGCATACGGCACTCCGGCAGAGAAGGCTGCCGCCATGGCGAAGATACTTCGCTGCGAAGGGGTGAACGCCCAGACAGTTGTTGTTTTCCCGAAGGAAATCGAAGTAAAGAATGTGCCTTCGATATCGCGATATCTAGTCATGGCCGACGGCAAGTTATATGATCCTAACGGAACTGGAGAATATAATGCCGGACTGCGTGCCGACCGCGATGTGATATATGATCTCGGTGGTAATGAGGTTGCTGTCGCTCCTGCTGCCGTGAAAGTGGATTGCTCGGCTGAAATAGCTCTGAGCGTTGACTCTGTTTCTGTGATCAGGAATAATTGCACTGTCACTGGACTTGACGGCGACTGCCGGATTAATGCCGGAACAGTCGCAAAGCGTGCTCCTTATCAGGTCTACACTATCGCCGATCCTGCAAAGGGAGTGGACAGCTGGGGGATGCAGTCGCTGGCCTCGTCGCGAAAGAACGCGTTTGAAGTTCCATATGCAATCGATGAGAATTGTGTATACACTATAAAGCTGAATGGTGTCTCGTCGTTTACAAAGGACAAAACCGAGAAGATCGAGAATGCTGCCGGCAGTGTAGAGCTGAAGGTTACCAACAATGGTGATTCGGTAACGATCGCAAGACATATCATACTCAAGAAGAGTATATATAGTCCGGCGGAATATGCGGCCGTGCGGGCGCTTCTGCTCAAATGGAAGTCGCCGGCGTTCAGGTCGATAATCGTAAAATGAATATCGGGAGGCACTCAAAAGGGTGCCTCCGTTTTTTTTTGTGGGGGGGGGTAGTTGCAATAGCTGATTTAGCTGCGATAGCTTTGTTACGGCGGACGCA
>JAIDKP010000158.1 GCA_029051445.1 Muribaculaceae bacterium
AGTCGCGGGCGGTCATAGACACCTCGGTTGTGAAGGTGGGCGACAGGCTTATGCTTGGTTATGTGCCTGAAGGAAACCCCTATGAAAGCGGACGTGTGACGGTGAAGGGATATACGCCGATCCATAACTCTCCGCTGATGGTAAGCAGTGGCGGAGTGGAAAATGAACTTCCCGACTGGCGTCGTGACGGGGTGTATCTCTATAGCATCTGGCGTGCGGGAGACTACATCAATGTGAGAGCGCGGCTGACATACTCAGATAAGCCTCGGGAGTTTGTTCTGGTGGTCGACACTGATGAGATCAGGGCTAAGGTGCCTGTGCCGACAGCTCGTCTGGTGCATAGGCTTGAAGTCACAAAGCCCAATTTCGAGCGTCAGGTATATACTTCGTTTGACATTAGACCGCTTTGGCGGCAGACATGGATAAAGGGCCTCAGAGTGCTTGTGTCAAATACCAATCTCGAGACTGATACATTCATATTTACAAAGAATTAAATCATTAAACACTACAACATAACACTGTCATGGAACAGCCTAAAAAAAATCCTCAGGAGATACAGATCGAGCTTTCACCCGAAGTGGCATCGGGAAACTATGCTAACCTTGCAGCTATTGCTCACACGCCCGGTGAAGTCTTTATCGATTTTATCGCGCTTGCCCCTAATATGCCAAAGGCTAAGGTGCAGTCACGTATTATCATGACTCCTGAGAATGCAAAAAACCTTCTTTTTGCTCTCACCGACAATATACGCAAGTATGAGGCAGCTTTCGGCCCTATCGAACCGAAGCGTCCCCTCAACAATGCTCCGCAGGGAGGCCGTAACGGAGGTGCCGGCGAGATTCCCAATCCGTTCATGGCTTAATAGCCCTCTGTACAATATCATATAACGATATGGTTAAAGATAATAATCTGGCGATCTACAACTCCCTGTCGCGTCGCAAGGAGTTGTTTGTGCCGGTTCACGAGGGCATGGCGGGTATGTATGTCTGCGGGCCTACAGTCTATGGCGACGGTCATCTCGGACATGCTCGCCCGGCCATCACTTTCGACATCCTGTTCCGTTATCTGCGTCATCTCGGCTACAAAGTGCGGTATGTGCGCAATATCACTGATGTTGGCCACCTTGAGCATGATGCCGACGAGGGTGAGGACAAGATCGCAAAAAAGGCCCGTCTGGAGCAGCTTGAGCCGATGGAGGTCGTGCAGCACTATCTCAACCGCTATCACAAGGCAATGGAGCGGCTCAATGTGCTTCCGCCGACTATCGAGCCTCACGCCTCCGGCCACATAATCGAGCAGATCGAGTATGTGAAAAAAATACTTGAGGCCGGTTATGCATACGAGAGCAACGGCTCGGTGTATTTCGATGTGCCAAAGTATAATGCCGACCATCATTATGGCAAACTTTCAGGTAGAAATATCGATGAGCTTCTGAGCGAGACACGCGCTCTTGACGGCCAGAAGGAAAAACGTAATCCTGCCGACTTCGCGTTGTGGAAAAAGGCGTCGCCGGAGCATATCATGCACTGGCCGTCGGAGTGGAGCGAGGGTTTCCCCGGATGGCATCTCGAGTGTTCGGCCATGAGCGAGAAGTATCTCGGTGTGCCTTTTGATATTCATGGCGGCGGCATGGATCTTAAATTCCCGCATCACGAGTGCGAGATCGCCCAGTCGGTCGCACGTAACGGCTGCGATACGGTCAAGTACTGGATGCACAATAACATGATCACCATCAACGGGCAGAAGATGGGTAAGTCGCTCGGTAACTTCATCACTCTCGATGAGTTCTTCGACGGAACACACCCGTTGCTCACCCAGGCCTACTCGCCTATGACGATCAGGTTCTTCATCCTGCAGGCACACTACAGGTCCACAGTCGATTTCAGCAACGAGGCTCTTCAGGCAGCAGAGAAAGCACTCCAGCGTATGCTCGACGGATACCGTCGTCTCGCCGAGATCGCTCCCTCGTCCGATGGTTCTGCCTCCGACGAGACAAGCCGGATTGCGGTCAAGTGCTACGAAGCGATGGACGACGACCTCAACACGCCTATTGTCATAGCAAATCTCTTTGAGGCATGCCGTATTGTCAACTCGGCAAAAGATGCCGGCATGAAGCTCACGACCGGCGATGTCGAGGCTCTTAAGAGCATGTTTGATACATTCCTCGGCGATATTCTCGGCATTGTGAATGAGACATCGGCGGCATCGTCGCAGTCGCTCAAACCGTTTGAGGAGGCAGTGGACCTTCTGCTCTCCATACGTGCCGAGGCCAAAGCCAAGAAGGACTGGGCCACAAGCGATCTCATACGCGACCGTCTCGCCGAGATGGGCTTTACGATCAAAGATACAAAGGACGGAGTAGAGTGGACGCTCCAGAAGTGAATGCTATAAAACCGGCACCTCGTCAATGGGAGGGACACATGGCGATGTTTTTCGCCAATATCCTCTGGGGGGCGATGTCGCCGGTTGCAAAATCAGTAATGCAGGAAGGTGTGATCACAGGTGTCACCCTTTCTGCTTTGCGTATTTTCGGAGGTACACTGCTGTTTCTCATTGCGGCTATTCTGCCGTCGCGCGTGACAGGAGATGTACCTCTTGACCGTCGCGATATATTTAAGGTGTTTCTTGCGTCGGTCATAATGATAAGTGCCAATCAGGGACTTTATATTCTTGGCATAAGTTATACGACTCCGGTCGATACTGCGGTGATGAGCACGACCACTCCGGTGTTTACTCTTGTGCTTGCCGCGATATTCATAGGCATGCCAATGACACCGTTAAAAGTGTTCGGTGTAGTACTTGGTATCGCCGGAGCGCTTATATTGTCGTTCTACGGTTCGGTCAGCGCGATTGCCTCCAACCCGCTTCTGGGAGATGTGCTTTGTCTTGGCGCACAGATGTGTGCTGCGATATATTACGTCTTTTTTCTTGGGGTCATAGGGAAATATCCCCCTTTTACACTCATGAAGTGGATGTTTCTGTTCTCGTCGCTGACGTGGGTGCCATGCACGGTGCCCTGGCTCACGGATACCGACTGGTCGGCGATATCATCGGCATCATGGTGGTCGATAGCCTATATCGCGGTGTTTCCGACGTTTATCGCCTATATGCTTATCCCGTTCTCGCAGAAACGTCTGAAACCTACGGTCGTCTCGATGTATGCCTATCTGCAGCCGGTGTCGGCGGCCGTCCTGGCATCGGTCATGGGGCTGGCTGCTTTCGGCTGGATAAAGGGAATGGCCTCAATGCTTATTTTTGCCGGTGTCGCCTGTGTGACGCTGGCAACGTCGGCTCCACGCCATAAAGCCTGAACGTCATGGTTGATACGGCCGAATTCTCACGTCGCATAAGGGCTTGTCTTCCTTATTGTCCCACTTCGCAACAGGAAGCGCTTATCGACACGCTCGCACACTTCTGCAACGCGCCGCAGAGTGCCGAAAATGAGGTCTTTTTGCTGAACGGATATGCCGGAACCGGCAAAACATCGGTTGTCGGCGCACTTGTAAAGGCGCTTGCTTCTGTCGGCCGACGCAGTGTGCTGCTTGCGCCTACCGGCCGGGCGGCCAAGGTGTTCAGCCGATTTGCATCGCATCCGGCCTATACTATACACCGCCGCATTTATCACACCGATCCTGATTCAGGCGAGTTCAACTCGTTGGCCGAGAACACCTCGCGTCCCGGTACGATATTTATTGTCGATGAGGCATCAATGATCGGCAGCGACAATCAGTCAACATTTACCAGTCTGCTTGATGATCTTATCGAATATGTCTATATGGCCGACGGATGCCGCCTGATACTGCTTGGCGACACGGCGCAGCTCCCACCTGTCGGTTGCACGCAGAGCCCGGCTATGTCGCGCGAGGTTTTGAGATCATTCGGGCTTAAGGTAACGCGTGTGGTGCTCACAGCCACCGTGCGCCAGGCTGCAGAGTCGGGGATTCTCTATAATGCGACATGGCTTCGCAAGGCTATGAGGGTCGATCCGCTCCCCGTGCCGTTGCTGAAGCTGTCGCCGTTTGACGACGTTGCCGGAGTGGAGGGGAGCGATCTCCCCGATGAACTCTCAGATGCCTACTCGCGCTACGGCCTTGAGGAGACGATCGTCATAACACGCTCCAACCGCGCGGCCACGCAATACAATATGGCTATACGTAACCAGATACTCGAGCGGGAGGAGATGCTTGTGCCCGGTGAACTCGTCATGATCGCCAAAAACAACTATTTCTGGACCCGCAAGATCAAAGGATTTGATTTTATCGCCAACGGCGATGTGGCGCGTGTGGTAAAGGTGCTTGGTGTCGAGGAACGCATGGGCATGAAGTTCGCCGATGTTATCCTTGCCTTTCCCGACCGCGATATAGAAGTGGAGGTGAAGGTGTCGCTTGATGCGCTTGTTTCCGATACTCCGGCTCTCTCGCGCGAGCAGATGCAGCAGCTTGCCGAGGTGGCCATAAACGATCCCGACCGCTACCCGGCATTCATGCCGATAGAGCGCAGACTGAAAATGCTGCGTCATGATCCGGTCTACAATGCCTTGCAGATAAAATACGCTTATGCGGTCACATGTCACAAGTCGCAGGGCGGACAGTGGGATTCGGTCTTTGTCGACATGGGCTACATCCCCCCTGAGGCGCAGGGTATAGATTTCTACCGCTGGCTCTATACATCGGTTACACGTGCCAAAAAGAGAGTGCAGTTTATCAATCCGCGTCTTCCAGTCAGGTGACCAATGAATCCCTATCAGTTTCAGAAACAATATGAGGAACTGTTCCTCCCGCTCGGGCTGTATGCGCTTCGGTTGGTGGGCGACACCGATGTGGCTCAGGATGTAGTGCAGTCGGCTTTTGAGTCGGCATGGCTGAAAGTCGGCGAGATACAGAATCTCAAGCCCTACATGTATCGCACCGTGCGCAATGCCGCGCTGATGTGGCTGAAAGAAAATGACAGAACCGAGGCGCTCACCGACGACATGGATGCTCCCGTAGGCGACGACGATGTGACCAGATCTGAGCGCGATACCCGGCTGTGGCGCGCTATCGACGGTCTGCCTGCACGATGCCGCGAGATTTTTCTCATGTGCAAGCGCGACGGCATGTCGTATGCGGAAATCGCTCAGGAGCTTGATATTTCGGTGAAGACTGTAGATAATCAGATAGCCAAGGCGTTGCGTGTATTGCGCGGCTCCGGCGATCTGAAGCATCTCAATAATTTTTCAGTTCTTCTCAGTTTTTTATGATTTGGCGATAGGGAATTTCGGGGGACCTGCAATCTAAGGGGTATGGAAAGTAAATTTAAAGAGTCTGTTGGCTTTGTATCGCATTTCTACTGTCGTGGCGCATTTGTCGCGCGGCGCAGGTTTGTGAGCCATTACCGGCTGTGGAGATGGCGCGGTGTGGCGGCTGCGCTTGCCGGCTGCGTGTTGGTTGCGTCGGCGGCGATAGTCTATGTAGGTACGCACAGAGTTGAGACTGCGCAGTCCGAGGTTTTGCCTGCGGTCGAGATGTCGGTTGAGCCTGTGAAGGCGGAAGTGAAGCGTATGGAGTTTGTCAATGCGCCGCTCGACAGCGTTGTCGGCCGCATAGAGAATGTCTACGGCGTGAAAGTGAAGGGAGTAAGTGAATCCGATACAATGCGCCTGACTCTGAGCTACGAAGGTACGGCTGAGGATCTTGTCGATGCCATCAATCTTACGCTTGACACTCATCTGTCCATATCCAGGTAAAGAAAGCAGAAAATAAACCAATGAAAATCAAGTTTGCCCTTGTCACAGGGCTTGTGCTGTTGTCAGCGATGGTGGCCGGAGCCGACAACATAACCATACACGCCACCCGGCAGCCGGCCGAAGAGGTATTCAGACAGATTGCGCGGCAAAGTGGAAAGAATTTTGTATATGCAACCGACCTTCTGCGGGGGCGCATAGTCACAGTCAGTGCCGACAACGCCGCGCTTGAGACTGTGCTCGGTCAGATGCTGAAATCGACCGGAATAAAGTACAGCATAAAGGGAAACAATATCATCCTTTCACGCGAAAAAACCTCGACGGCCGTCGCAAAGGTTACAGTCAGTGGGTTTGTACGCGAGAAAGGCAACGGAGAGCCTATGGTAGGCGCGCTGGTGCGATGCGGTGTCGGCGAAGGAACCGTTGTCACTGCCACCAATACGATGGGTTTCTACTCGCTCACCCTGCCTGCCGGAAAGCACCCGATAACGGCCTCATATCTCGGCTATGAACCGGTCAGCCGCACAGTCGACATACATGGTAACCAGGCTATAGACTTTGACATGATACCGTCATCCAAAGTGTTGCATGAGGTCGAGGTGGAGGGAAGCCGAAACCGTCAGCAGGCCATAAGCTCGCCGTCTATCGGTTCGATCAACGTGGGTAAGGCAGCGATAGCGTCGACACCGGTGTTGTTTGGCGAGAGCGATGTGATAAAGACGCTTCAGCTCGAGCCGGGAGTGTCGGCCGGTGTCGAAGGTATGGCCGGGATGTATGTTCACGGCGGCAACACAGACGAGAACATGTATATGCTCGACAATATACCGCTGTATCAGGTCAACCATCTCTGCGGCCTATTTTCGGCATTCAATGTCGAGGCGTTGCGCAACGTCGACTTCTATAAGTCGTCGTTTCCGGCACGATACGACGGCCGTCTGTCATCGTATATGGAGGTCAACACAAAGGATGGATCGCTTGAGTCACATCATGGATCGGCGAGGCTCGGGCTCACGTCGGGCGCGTTCAATATCGACGGGCCGATCGGCCATCGCGGCACATCGTATTCGGTAGCGTTGCGCCGGTCGTGGTACGATGTTCTGACTATACCTGCATTCGCAATAGCCAATTCAATTATAAATGATTACGAAGAGAAAACATCGGTCGGATATGCGTTCACCGATTTAAACGCCAAGATCACGCATCGTTTCTCAGAGCGGTCCAAACTTTATGCGATGCTGTATTACGGCGAAGATTATCTGCGTTATAAGGGTAGCTGGGACGATCCGGAAGACGCCGAAAACAGGACCGATTATTCACATGACTATCATCATTTGCGGTGGGGCAATGTCGTCGGTTCGGCCGGGTGGAACTATGTGCTGACTCCAAAATTGTTCGGCGAGTTTACCGCTGCATACTCGCGCTATGCCTCGCGCATGACATCGGAGGAAGAGAATGGCACACGTGTCGCCGGTGCTGTCACGACATTCACACGCGACAGAAATGTGACCCGAAACGAGATAAACGACTGGATATTGAAAGCCGATTTCGACTGGCGTCCTCATTCCGCCCATCGCATCAGTTTCGGGCTCGGATATACCTTTCACAATTTTATGCCCGCGCGCTCACGTCGTCATATCACGACCGAGGAGATCGACAACGTCGTCACCGACCGTGTCACCGCATATCATGCCGGTGAGGCTAACGTCTATGCCGGAGGCGACTGGCAGCCGTTAAGCAGTCTTCGTGTGAACTATGGCGCACACTTCTCGATTTTCGATATAGAAGGGCACACCCATGCGCATCTGTCGCCGCGCCTGAGCGCGCGCTGGAGCGTGGACGATCGCTGGTCGCTTAAGGCCGGATATGCACGCACGGTGCAATACGTCCATCAGCTCATGCAGAGCTCGATCTCGCTTCCTACCGACCAGTGGGTGCCCGTTATCGGTGACCAGAAACCACAGACGGCTGATAAAATCGCGGTCGGAGCCTACTTCTCACCGACCAAAGACTATGTGGTATCGGTCGAGGGATATTGGAAGTGTATGGATAATCTTCTCGAGTACGCCGACGAGTATTATCTGCTGCCACCCGACGATGAATGGTCGTCGAAACTCACCCCCGGCAAAGGCACATCAAAAGGTATCGACTTCAAGATCTCCAAGGAGTTCGGCCGGTTCACCGGCCATATTTCCTACTCACTTATGTGGGCCGACCGGCAGTATGCGGGCCGTAACGGAGGACGACGCTTCCCGGCAAGGTTCGACAACCGCCATAAGATCAATATTGTCGCAAACTGGCGCATCAGCGACCGTTGGGAGGTATCGGGAGCATGGACGGGGATGAGCGGAAACCGCATCACACTCCCCACGCAGATATGGAATGATCCGATGCTCGGCCCCTGGCACTACGACATGCTGCTTGGCACCGATGTCAACAATTTCCGTCTGCCGTTCTATCATCGTCTGGATCTGAGCTTTAAACGCTATACTAAGAAAGGCTACTGGACGTTCTCACTTTACAACGCCTATTGCAATATGAATACCATTGCCGTTCGCCGTGACTATTCCGACAATCCCATATACGATCCGGTCACAGGTAAGACCGATTACCCTCCCGTTTTCCAGAAAATCAAACTTATTCCTGTAATTCCGTCAGTTTCCTATACATGGCTGTTCTGAAATCAATATTGCGCATAATCATGCCGTCGCTGCTTCCGTCGCTGGCTCTGTCGTCATGCTACTCCGACTTCGACCCGAACATCGACAGTACCCCTGTTCTCTGCATCAATGCCACAGTCGAGGCCGGAGAGCCTCTGAAAGTGGAGGTGACTCACACATGGCGTTGGGAAGAGTCTGATCTGATTGATAAAAATGGTGCTGAAGTTACCGATGCGACTGTAAAACTCTACGTCAACGACAACTATGTAGAGGATCTCACATGCCGTGAGGTGGAGCGTGATCCCAATCAGTCCTACCTCGTACCACAGTTCAGATATCTGTATTTTTCCGATAAATACATTCCGGCAAGCGGCGATGTCGTACGTCTTGAGGCCGAGTCGGAGCAATATGGCGGTGCGTCGGCAACCGAGACCATTCCTCACGCGGTCGGAATCGACCGTGTGGAGTCAACTCTCTCCGATGTGCATGTGTACAGTAACAGTAATGGTGGGATCGATTGCACGTTTGACCTCAGTATGCTCATTTATTTCACCGATCCTGCCGATGTCAGAAACTTCTATCAGTTCAATATGGGTGCTTGGAACCCTTATATGTATGATAATGAAACCAGCGAAGTCTGCTATTTTATGTACAATATGTGGGATGTGGATATGACTGGAGAACCACTCTTTACCGAGCATGTGTCGACACTCGAGTCGATCGTGGCCGAGACATGGGGCTACAGCTTCTTCTCCGACCGTCAGATATCGGGAAAGACCTATCCGCTGCATGTGAAAATCAATGATTGCAGTCTCACGTACTATAATCCCGAAAATAAGCCTGATTATGAGAATGCCGGTCTTGAATTTGAATTGATGTCGTTGTCGCAGAGCTACTACAATCACGTGCTCTCGGTGTGGGAGGCTAACGACGGCATAGTCGGATCGCTCGGCAGCGTCGGCCTCGGAGAGGCTGTGCCGCCCTACAGCAACGTGTCGTCGCATGCAGGCATAGTCGCCGGATGCGCCGGCTCAAAAGTCAGGTTGTCTATTCCTCTGATTCTAAAGGAATATCTTGATCTAAAAACGCAGCAATAATGGAACTCTAAGGAGTAGCTGCAATGGCCTCGGACGTGTGCGAAAGTTCGTCCGGGGCCAGTTTTTACACAGATTCATTGGTATTTATCTTAAACAACAAAAGGCCTTGGAGCGTGTCCAAGACCTTTTGTTAGATAATATAGCAGCTTCTTATTTCATTGCCTCGGCAACGGCATCTTTGAGGGCCTGACCCTGCTTGCCGCGGCTGAGGATTGTGCCGTCGGGGCCGATGAGGATGATGGTAGGTATGCCGAGTATACCATACATGTCGGTCGGGATAGTCTTGGCATCCATGATCACGGGCCATGTGATGTCGAGCTCCTTCATGGCTTTTTCGGTCTCAGGCACCTGATCCCAAACAGCAACACCTACTACATCGAGTCCCTTGGGGCCGTACTCGTTGAGGATCTCCTTGATCACGGGGATCTCGCGACGGCAGGGTCCGCACCAGCTTGCCCAGAAGTCGACAAGTGTGTAGTGGCCGGGCTGCATCAGGCCGCTGAGGGTCTGTGTTGTGCCATTGTAGGGAACCTCGAAGTCCTTATAAGGCTTGCCTTCGCCGGTCTCCTCGGCGATCTTCTTGCTGTTGAGTTGCTTTTCGATGGCTGTGTAGCTCTTGAGCGAGGGGTGATCGTTGAGGGCTGCCTCGATCTCGGCAACCGACAGGCCGTAGGCTTTGTTCATGAATAGGCTTGCGCCGACGGGGTTGTCGATGTTGGCGTTCATGACGCTGTCGGTGTATGCCTCATATTCGTTGTAGATTTCCTCCTGCTTCTGTTCGGCATCGGCATCATCCTTGTTGATAGCCGACATGCGCTCGTTGATACCTTTCTGGTATGCAGTGAGCTGCCCCAGCACGTCGTTGAGTGCTGTGCCTGTAGCGCCGGTCTCGGAAGCGAAAGTGATTTCTCCTGCCTCAAGTACGGCCTGGCCGAGTGAGGGGCCGCCGTTGACGCGTATCTGCACCAGCATGGGAGTGGTGATCTCATCTTCAAAAACTACAGTGCCGGCTGCAACTGTTGCTCTCTGGATTGTGTCGCCATTGTTGCGTGAGATAAGCAGTACTTCCTTGTCGTTGTGCTTCTCATTGACATTGGCAGTGAGTTTGTAGCGGTCGGCTTGGCCGCATGATGCCACAAGTGCGAGAAGGCAGATGGGCGCGATTGACGATAGTTTCATCGTGATTTATAATTTTGGTTTTCTGGTCTTTGACGTTTGCTCATACCGGGTCGACATCGTAGTGGATCTGAATCCCTTTCATAGTCTGTCGGTTGTGCATCATTTCAAACACTTCGCGAAGATACGATTTTATTTTGGGCATTGAAGCGTTTGGCTCGACTTTTAGCATTATTCTCCTGATATACATGAGCTGTATGCGTGCCACAGGAGGCTCTTCAGGGCCATATACACGTTTGCCGAGCCCCTGACGCAGCACTTCGGCGTAGGCTGCGGCTTGTGTAGCCACTGCTACCGGATCGCGGTGGCGTAGATATATGTTGATAACCCGTGAGAACGGCGGGTAGGTGTATTGCCTGCGTTCATCGATCACAGAGTTGTAATGTGCCTCATAGTCGTGGGCGCATATGTGCCCTATGACAGGGTGTTCCGGGTCATAGGTCTGCACAAGTACCTTTCCCTCGACTCCCTCACGGCGTCCGGCGCGTCCGGCAACCTGCGACATCATGTTGAATGCTCGCTCCGACGAGCGAAAGTCCGGGTAGTGTATGATGGCATCGGCGTTCAGTATGCCCACAATACTGACTCCGCCGAAATCGAGTCCTTTGGTGACCATCTGGGTTCCTACAAGTATGTCGCTTTTGCCTTGTGAAAACTCCGTGATAATGTGTTCGTAGCCGTCTTTGTTACGAGTGGTGTCAAGATCCATGCGGCTTATGCGGGCTGCCGGAAAGCGTTTTTGTATCTCGTCTTCGATGCGCTCTGTGCCGTAACCGACGACCTCTATGGCGGGCTCCTTGCACTGCGGGCATATGTGTGGTACGGCGTAGCTGCTGCCGCAGTAGTGGCATACCATCTGTCCGAGACGCTTGTGGTAGGTGAGGGAGACATCGCATCTCTCGCATCGCGGTACCCAGGCGCACATTTTGCATCTCACCATCGGTGCATAGCCGCGACGGTTCTGAAAAAATATCGCCTGATGTCCTTCGGCGAGAGCTTTGTCGGTCGCTTCGGCTGTTATGTCGGCGAGCGATCCGGTCACACAGTGGCTTTTGCGCGCTCTGGTCATGTCGACCACCTCTATTTTGGGCAGAGGGGCATCGTTGTATCGGGTGAGCAGACTCACGAGGTCGAATTTTCCCTCGCGTGCTTTCCAATATGTCTCGATTGCTGGCGTGGCGCTACCAAGCAGTGTTTTGGCACCATGCATCGACGCGAGCACTATTGCGGCATCGCGGCCATGATAGCGCGGGGCGGGATCATATTGCTTATAGCTCGGCTCATGCTCTTCGTCGACAATGACAAGCCTTAGCCGGCCAAATGGAAGAAACACGGCTGACCGTGCTCCTATAACCACACAGGGTCCGCTTTTTTGGAGCATCTTGCGCCATACTTCCACGCGCTCGTTGTCGGAAAACTTGGAGTGGTATATGAGTACTTTGTCACCAAAGACTTTCTGCATTCTTTGGGTGAGCTGCGTTGTCAACGCGATTTCAGGCACAAGCAGCAGACACTGTTCGCCTTGGGAAAGTACCTGATCTATGAGGTGCTGGTATATTTCTGTCTTTCCGCTTGATGTGACTCCGTGAAGCAGTGTCACGTTGTGGCTTTCCCAACTGTGTCCTATCTCTTTCAGTGCTGTGCTCTGCGCGGTGGTGAGCGACGGTAGGCTGCCTGTGGATTTGCCTGTATAGCGGAACCGGCCGACTTCCTTGTGATAGATCTCGACTATGCCTTTTTTTGCGGCAGCAAGCAATATAGGGCCGCTCACTCCGCTTTTTTCCAGAAGTTGCTCTCGAGATACCTCGGTGACAGGGCAGCCCTGGCGTCCGGCTCCCGAAAGCTGCATCAGCGCGAGCATCAGCGACTCTTGCTTTTTGGCTCCTTTCACGGCGGCAAAAGCTGAGGCTATGCCGTCGGGAGTCGTGTCGGTGATCCTGACGTACGGCACCTTGCGTGTGCGGTATCGCTCGACCAGTTTTTCCGATACGATTATATGCCCGCTGTCGAGCATCCGTGAGGCAAGCTGCGATATCCGTTTCATGCCGGTCGCTTTTTCAATGTCGGCCACCGACATTTTGCCTTTTGTGCGGAGCACGCCGAGTAGCATCAGCTCTCTCTCGCCGAGACTGTCGCAGCCTGTTTCGTCTTCCTCGAGATCGGGGTTGATTTCCAGGAATGTCTCACTCTCGACCTTCAGTCCGGCAGGCATTGCGGCTCTGAATACATCGCCGAGAGCACACAGATAGTAGTCGGAAAGCCATTGCCAGAATTTGATCTGCGGATATCTTACGATCGGCTCATCGTCGAGAGTCATCGCGATTTCCTTGATTTCGAAGTCGACTTGCGGCGCTTTGGGAAGAACCGAAAGGACAATGCCGGTGTAGTATTTGCGTAGCCCGAAAGGAACGATGACCCGATGGCCCGGCTGCACCTGCGCGCTCAATACCGGAGGTATGGAGTAGGTGAAAGTTGTGCTCAGCGGCAACGGCAAGGCGACTTCGGCATAAAGCATCGTTGAAAGTCGTGGGTTGTGGTGTCTGTTTTTGTGGAGAAGCGGCTCTGTTTTCAGTCGTTTTCGTTGAAATATCGTTCGATTTTCTGAACCGCAAGGTGGTATGATGCTTTCAAGGCTCCGACGGAAGTGCCGAGTATCTCGGAAATTTTCTCGTAGGGCAT
Organism: Muribaculaceae bacterium; assembly: GCA_029051445.1. Taxonomy (GTDB): domain Bacteria; phylum Bacteroidota; class Bacteroidia; order Bacteroidales; family Muribaculaceae; genus JAFLTL01. The sequence continues at coordinate 13,332 of JAIDKP010000158.1, forward strand.
TTCGTCGTAGTAGCGCATATTGAATACTATGCGTTGTTTTTCGGGTAGAGTCGTGATGGCTTTACGCAGTTTACGGGCAATCTCGTCTCCATCGATCCACTCGTCGGATTCGATAGTGTGAACGAGGCTTCCTTCTTCGTCATCTATCGAGACTCCTTTGCGCTTCTGCTCTTTGCTGAGAAATGTAAGACTCTCGTTTAGCGCAATTTTGTATAGCCATGTCGAGAGTTTTGCGTCGCCCCTGAAGTTCTCGATCGAAGTCCAAGCCTTTAAAAAGGTGTTCTGAAGAATGTCGTTGGCATCATCATGGCTTTCCACAAGCCTACGTATCTGCCAATACAGGGGCTCGGAGTAGCGACGTATAACCTCGTTCATGGCAGTGCGGCAGGTCTCCGGCTGACGCAGTCGCCCAACCAGTTCCTGATCCTCCTCTATAA
>JAIDKP010000159.1 GCA_029051445.1 Muribaculaceae bacterium
CCCCCCCCCCCCCCCCCGCCCCGCCCAATTTTTTTTTTTGATTCGTCTACCCCCGAGATCTACAAGAGTTAGATCGCAGGCAGCGTCAGTTGTGTAATAGAGACAAATACCGTTCCGGTTGTCAGAGCCCCCGTATCTCCCATGAAAATCTTTTTACCGACTTTGGCCTCGCCAAAAACATTATAGTAAAAAAACGGTGCAAGTGTTCCAAGAGCCGCAAAAGCAATAAGAGAAAAAATCATTTCACCTATGGCATAAAACACAACTCCGTAAAACAGAAATGCTATACCGCAAAGACCTGATGCCAGACCATCAATACCGTCTATTAGATTAACCGCATTGACAATCAGTACAAATGCAAAAACCGTAAGCCCCCAGGCCAAAGGCAGCGGTAGCTGAGAGAGAAAAAAGAAGCCATGCAGGTCATCAACCAAAAGCCCGGACATTACAATCAACACACCCGATATAATCTGAGAGTAAAACTTCGCGCGGTACCTTACTCCAATAAGATCATCTGCCATACCGACAAGATACATAATCATCAAAGTGCATAGTCCGAAACAAAGCTGCTGCGGTTCAAGAGCCAGCTGTTCAAAAACCTCACTGTTATAAAGCATGGAGTTGACACCGGCAACAAAAGCAATTGAGAGAAATATAGCCGGGACAAAAGCGATCCCCCCCAGACGTGGAACGACACCTTGATGTATCTTTCGCTCATCAGGCACATCAAAAAGCTGTTTGCGGAACGCAATCAGTAATATTTGGGGTATCAGTACTCCTGTGACAATAACACTTATAAGAAACACTGATAATATGTTGGCCATCCAAGATTCCATCTCGCCTGATTTGTATGTTTTTGCTTGTCACGACAACAATTGTCACCGCGACCTACATGTATTAATCTCCATTTTTAGCAAAAATAACATTTATATTGTACAACTCCAAACATAATACTTTTTCACTGTGTAATTCTTTCCATATTTATATTCACTTCTGCCAACACCTCTCTTTCCAAACAAAAATACCACAAAATGCCAGATTGAGCGCATTTTTTTCCACTCTTTAGTTCGGAAGATTGCACTGTAAAAGCGTACCTTTGCATTGATATGCCAAAATTTTGTTACAGACTTATTGCCATACTGGCTCTACTGACACCATACCTGTGCCAGTCAAAGTCATATACTATCGTCATAGATCCCGGACACGGAGGAAAAGATTTTGGAGCCGTTGGAAAGATCACAAATGAAAAAACAATAAATCTTGATGTGGCTCTGATTGCTGGAAAACTCATTAAAAAAGCTCATCCGGATGTCAAAATCATATATACCCGCTCCGACGACAGGTACATATCGTTGAAAGAAAGAGCGGATATTGCCAATAGCGCCAACGGAGATCTGTTTATTTCAATTCATGTCAATTCTGTGGCCAAATCCAACAAGCGGCGCACTACTATAAAAGGAACATCAGTATATACTCTCGGCCTACATAAAAGCGCGGCTAACTTTGAAGTCGCAAAAAGAGAAAATTCTGTTATCTCGCTTGACTCTGATTTTGCGACAAGCTACGAAGGATTTGACCCATCGTCTGCCGAAAGCTACATCATGTTTGAGCTCGGACAGAATCGTCATCTGGATCAAAGCGTCAGGTTTGCCCAACACGTGCAAAAAGAACTGATAAGAACCGCCGGACGAACAGACAACAATATCCGTCAGGCTGGTTTTTGGGTTCTTTGGGCAACTGGAATGCCATCAGTGCTCGTCGAACTTGACTTCATCTGTAATCCTCAGATGGAAAAGTACATGAATTCCGACAATGGCAAACAGGCCATGGCCAAGGCTATAAGCGATGCCTTTACAGACTATAGAGGAGGTCGAGCGGCACATGAGCCTGAAACAGAGAGCAAAGATGAAAACAAAGTGACTGAAACCATCATACACGACAAAACAACAGAAAACAACAGAAAACCGGATAAAACAAAAACAAATGTTGCTAAAAAAACATTTCACGTTCAGATCCTTGCCTCTGCATCGCCGGTAAAAAAGAATGCGGCTGACTTCAAGGGGCATGAGGCACAATGCTTTCGCGAAGGGAAATGGTATAAATACTACATCGGAGAATGTGCTACAATGTCTGAAGCAAAAAAACTGATGAAGGAGCTTGTCAAAGACTTTCCCGGAGCATTCATCATCGAGCTGGACAACTCCGCAAAAGCCATCAAATAATCGTTAACACTCAAAAATAGATTTTCCAAATCACACTATAGATTATGAGCAGAATTATCAGAAAAGAAACTGTTATCGGTGCCTGTACCGTCATTGCAATCTGCATCCTTTTCTTCGGAATCGAGTATCTGAAGGGCATAAACATTTTCAAACCTGCCAATTATTATTATGTAAGCTACACCAATGTCAATGGGCTTGCAATCTCATCACCGGTGACTGTCAACGGGTTTAAAGTCGGACTTGTTCACGACATTCAATATGAGTATGACAACCCCGGGCATGTACTTGTCGAACTGAATCTTGACAAAAAGTTACGCATTCCCAAGGGCACGATAGCAATGATACAATCCGATCTGCTTGGCACAGCATCGGTAGTTCTGCAGATGGGCACTGCCCCCGACGCTCATCCTGTCGGTGACCATCTTATCGGAAAAACCGATGCAGGAATGATGGGAGCAATAGGCGAATCACTGCTGCCGTCGGTCGAAAGCATAATTCCCAAAGTAGACACTCTGCTTGTTTCTGTCAACAGACTGACATCCGATTCTTCTCTTCTGGCTGCCATCGGCCGCCTCGACGCTATATCGCGATCAATCGACCGCACGATGCGCAACATCGATGCATCAGTAGCAAAACTTCCTGGAACAATGGATAATGTCAATGGCATAACATCAAACATAAACCAGATTTCACAGAATCTGGCTACTGTATCAGACGAGCTCAAGGGCCTGCCACTTAAATCGATGATGGAAAATGCCAACACAACAATGGCCAACCTCAGTCAGGTTACAGGTGAATTGAATAACCCCAATTCAACACTGGGACTTCTGCTGCACGATCGCGCCCTGTACGACAATCTAAACAGTGCCATGGCCGATCTCGATTCTCTGTTTGTCGATATAAAACGTTCGCCCAAACGTTATATCAGCATAAAACTTCTTTGATTTATGTACATAGCATCGCAGAAACGCAGTCAGAACATCGCTGAATACCTCCTGTACATGTGGCAGGTCGAAGATCTCATACGGGCATACCACCTCGATATGGATCTCATACGCGACAATATCATCGCACGATACTCGCTCGACGACAGTCAGCGCAAGCAGCTGGTTGAATGGTATGAATCGCTCATCGACATGATGCGCCGGGAAAACGTGACAGAAAAAGGACATCTCAACATCAACAGCAATGTCCTTCACTCCCTTGTCGACCTGCACCATACCCTTCTTAAAGATCCGCGCTTCCCGCAGTACACAGCCGAATTCTACAAAACACTGCCCTACATTGTAGAGATACGCTCCAAAGCAGGCGAAAATAAGCCGGGAGAGATAGAAACTTGCTTAAACGCGCTGTATGGAATGTTGCTTCTGCGGCTCAAAGGATCTGATATTTCCGAAGAGACACAGAAGGCGACCGCTCAGATTGCCCGCTTTACAGGCCTTCTGGCGCATTACTTCAAGCTTGAAGAAGAGAACCTTCTTGAAAAAGAAGCAGAGAAAAACTCCGGTAAAGATACAGAAGCAAAGCCTGACACTGCACAAAAGTCTGACTCCTGACTTTTACAGACCTTTTAATATCTATATAACAATGAGAAACATCATTATTCTATTGCTGTTTGCAGCAATGGCATACTCCGGGCATGCCAGACAATGGAGCACCGACATACTCGGCGCACCATTCCGGCAGACCACCGTCAATCTGCCCGGCGATTATGCAGGCGATCCGGTCTGCACTGTAGTAAGAGCATGCTCTCACGGAGCACAACGCGCTGTACTGTATATCCACGGCTACAACGACTATTTTTTCCAGAAACCGATGGCGATGCAGTTCATCAGGCATGGCTATAGCTTTTATGCCGTGGATCTGCGTCGCTACGGCCGGTCCCTGCGTCCTGCCGACAAGCCCTTCGACATACGTGACATAAATGCCTACAGTGCCGAGATCGATTCCGCTATAAGCATTATAAAGGACAACGGAATAAATGAGATTGTCATGCTGGGTCACTCAACCGGCGGACTTATTGCTGCCACCTACCTCTCCCGTCACCATCCGTCAGAGGTAAAGGCACTCATTCTCAACTCACCGTTTCTCGACTGGAACCTCGGAAGCACCGAGAAATTTGTGCCGGCCATTGCAGCCATAGGACGACTGTTGCCGTCCCTGAATATTCCACAAAGCCGGTCGACCGCCTATGCCGAGAGCCTGATGAAATCAGCTCATGGCGAATGGACTTTTGATACTGACTGGAAACACCCTGTCTCACTCCCTGTTACTGCAGGATGGATACATGCGATCGATAAGGCGCAACGCGACCTGCGGGAGATTGAACATCCGGTTAAGGTGCCTGTACTTCTTATGATGTCGGAGCGAAGCATAAGCGGCGATACATGGAATCCCGACTTCAACAAAGCCGATGCAGTGCTTGATGTCAACGACATAGCCCTATATGGCAAAAGGCTGTCCGACAATGTCCGGGCGATCGCTTTCCGTGGTGGTCTTCACGACCTTGCACTATCTTCATGTCCGGTTAGATGTCTATACTACAGCTGCATCTTCAACTGGCTCGGCACCATCATGCCCATCCATTGAGACCTATCCCAGACAGTTCAGACCATCTATCTTGATATATAATATTGATATGTAGTGGAGTGGGATAGTACGTCCTAAGGGCAATTTCAACACACAACATCCGCCAATAGCACTGCTCAGACTGATTGCGGATGCACTGCAAAGCCATCTGTCGCACTACCGACACACTTAGAGGTCGTTTAAAAATGAATTTGTTTAACGATCGAAATTGGCAAGCATACAGATTACACCGACTTGACGATTTAGGGCGTAAGTCATTTTAAGCTCATTTTTAAACAACCTCTTAATATACAACATACGGCATTTCACGTTATTTCACCTCTTTTAATTGTAATACTCCGCACTTACTTTGTTATACTTATGCAACTCGGAAATAAAAACCGCTTCATGAATGAGTGGTCGAAATATGATAACAGAAAATAGCACAGAGCCATAGAGTACAATTCAATTAGATCCGTATCGTTTGTTTTACATCCCTCGTCCTTACTATCGGGTAGTGATACCAGGTTTTAAGGCTCTCATAAATAAATAGTTGAAACGTGGAAGGGCGCCGATTGTCTACGGCGCCCTTTTTGCATCGTATTACCACATGCCAATAGGAACGCACGATGCACTGTCAAGATAAGTTAGGCACGACAACCTTTTGCCCTCCTACCCATCTCACAAGTTTCAGATTGTTTTATTCGCCCATAGCGTGCCAATTTCCGACATTTTAATATCAACTATCAATTAAAACATCCCCCCCGGCCAACTACGACAACCGCCGGCAACCCTGAAGTTACCGGCGGCAGCAATAGTTATCTATTGGGATACGTTAAGACATCAATACATAAATGCCATGATAGCGCTATCCGATATTGTAAGCAAGTAGTTGTAAACCGGGCTTGCGATACCGAGAAGCAGGATACCTGCTATTGCGATCCACAGAGCTATGCGCTCGGGGCAACTCGATTTGAAAGTTGTAATCTTGCACTCGTCCTGGCTTATGAACATTGCCTTCACGACGAGCAGATAATAGTACAGCGAGATGATCGTGTTGATAAGGGCGATCAGCACCAGAATGTAAACTGCTATACTTCCCTGCTGTATTGCACTTGTGAAGATGAAGAACTTTGAGAAGAATCCGGCGAACGGCGGGATACCTGCGAGCGAGAACATCGCCAGCATCATGGCCACCGACAGGCGCGGGTTGGTCTTGTAAAGTCCCTTGTAATCATCCATCGACAGGAAACCGGTGTTGTTTTCAATAGCACCAATCACGCCGAAAGCAGCGAGGTTGCTGAACACATACACAAGCACATAATACATCAGCGATGCCATGCCTGTAGCATTCATGCCGATAATACCGAGCATGATATAACCGGCCTGCGACACCGACGAGAAAGCGAGAAAACGCTTCATGTTGCGCTGGCGCATTGCAAAGAGGTTACCGATCGTGATTGTGAGGATGATAAGCGCATAAAGCATCCACTCCCACACCTGGGCATAGACCTGACCGAAAGCCTGAACAAGGATAACCATGAAGGCAAACGCGGCAGCACCCTTCGATATCACCGACAGATAAGAAGTCACATTGGTAGGTGCTCCCTGATATACATCGGCGGTCCAGAGGTGGAACGGAACAAGCGACAACTTGAAGCCCATACCGGCGATGACAAATGCAAGCGCGAGTGTGAGCATCAGCGACGGCTGTGTCGAAATCACACCATAGATCTCCGAGAAGTAAAGCGATCCGCTCAGACCGTAAACAAAAGAGATACCGAGCATGAACACGGCCGACGAGACAACTGCCGTCAGTATATATTTGATTGCGGCCTCATGGCTCTCGTAGCGGTTCTTGTTGAATGCCACCATTGCAGCAAGCGGCAGAGAAGCGCTCTCGAGACCGATGATGAACAGAAGGAAATGGCGCGACGAAATCATCAGATACATGCCGAAGAGAGTCACGAGAAGCAACTCGTAGAACTCACCGCGGCGCACCGAGATCTCCTCGGTCTTTGTCCACGTTACCGACTGCAGAAGCACGATGAGTACACCGAC
>JAIDKP010000016.1 GCA_029051445.1 Muribaculaceae bacterium
TGCTCGGTAACAATGCGATCGGCAACTACGATTATCAGAACTTCTATTCTTCAACTCTCTACTCGTTCGGCGACATACCTAAGGGCGGTCTGTTCCTCACAGGATTCTCCAACGCCAACCTGAAGTGGGAGACAACAACCACAGCCAACATCGGTATTGATTTCGGCACACTAAACAACCGTCTTTCCGGTACAATCGAGCTTTACGACAAGCTCACCGACGGCATCCTCTATCGCCCGTCGCTCAATGCTTCGCTTTACTACCTCACCGCACCGATGATGAATCTTGCAGAGGTTGACAACAAAGGATTTGAGATCACTGTAAACTGGAACGACCAGATCGACAAAGTGAGCTACTACATCGGCGGTAACTTCTCGCTCAACCGCAACCGCGTGACCAAGTACAAAGGTGCGCTCGTGAAGGGATGGACTGTCGACGAAAACGGCAACAAAGTATGGAGCAACAATATCGGCGACGTATCAAATAACGGTGGAGCCGGAACACAGATCCTTGAAGGACATCAGATAAACGAATATTATACACACTCTGTGTACCACGGCGACGGATCATACTACAACCCTGACGGATCTGTAAACATCAATGGTGGACCGCGCGATGGCATGATACGCACCGAGGCCGACATGAAATGGCTTCAAGACATGATCGCCAGCGGAAAATCCTTCTATCCCATGCAGAACGTGGGCAAGGGAGGAATCTGGTACGGCGACATGATCTATGCCGACACCAACGGAGACGGAAAATACGGTGAAGAGCAGGACCGCCAGTTCAACGGCTACTCCAACGTGCCTAAAGTTTATTATGGCCTTCAGATGGGAGCCAACTGGAAAGGCATAGACCTGTCGATGAACTGGGCTGGTGCAGCCGGATTCATGATCTGGTACTACGACAAGTGTAAGAACTCGACTACTGTGATCCAGTCTGAGCAGATGCCTCTCGACATCGCCTATGATCACTACTACTACGATCCCGACAATCTTAATGACCCGTACACCAACACAACAAGCAAAAATCCGCGTCTGAGTGCCACCGACGGCAACAACCAGCAGAAACTCTTTAGCGAGCGTCATCTGCAGAAAGGCGACTACATAAAGCTGAAAAACCTCTCGGTCGGCTATACTGTACCCCGCCAGTGGACCACAAAAGCCTACATTCAGAACCTGCGCGTATATGCTTCGTTTGAAAACCTGTTTACTATAACAGGATTCAAAGGTCTTGATCCGGAAATGCGTTCCGGCGACGGATACGCCCCAATGCGCACTTACTCCTTCGGTCTTAACCTGACTTTCTAAACGGAATACCTAAGTATAACAATGAAATACAATATATCAAACATTTTAAAGGGCCGAACCGGCGCAATTGTCTCGGCAATCGCCGCAGGCGCAATGTTGGCCGGATGCGTCGAGATGGATCTGACGCCAAAATACCAGCCCACCAGTGAAAGTGTCTGGCAGGATGTCACAATGGCATCGCAGGCCGCTACAGGACCATACCGCTGTCTGCGCTATCGCATCGCCGACAATGGACAGTGGGGTGTGACAACATGGCAGTGCTTCTCATCGGCACTCGACCGCGATCCAAACTGGCGTAGCTATAAGGCTCTTTTCGGAAATCTCGATTCTTCCGACGGCGACTGCGTTCTTCCGGTATGGGCATGGCATATGGAATACCCCGCCAAAGCCAACGCTGTAGTGGCTCACATCATGGACGTGCCGGGCATCGATCCTGACGAAGCTGCTCGCATGCGCGCTGAAAATATATTCCTACGCGCCTACTGGTACTACGAGATGAATATCATATGGGGAGGAATACCCTATATACGTGAAGAAGTAACCGATCCTGCACAGACCTATATCGCACGTCTTAGCAAAGACGCGACATGGGACGAGCTCATCAAGGACTTCACCGAGGTAATCAATACACCTTCACTCCCCGACAAATACTCGCAGGGCGACGGAAACTGGGGACACATCACCAAAGGCACAGCCTATGCTTACCGTGCCAAGTGCTACATGTGGAAGAAAGAGTGGCAGAAAGCTGCCGACGACTTCCAGAAGGTAAAAGATTGCGGTTACAAACTCTACACAGGCGGCGATCGCCCATATATTGATCTGTTTAAGGAGGCTCAGGAGCAATGCGACGAGATGATGTTCACCGTGTGCTTCGGCCCGCAGGACACCGAGGGCAATGTGATATGGCGCAACTGCGCGACTCGCTCGGTCAACGGTGCCCAGGGATGGAACAACTGGCACGGTAATCCGGCCATGATCGAATCTTACGAAAACGCCGACGGCTCGAAATTTGACTGGGATCAATATATCCCGGGCTACAACTCCAAGCCTAAAGCTGCACGACAGGCCTACTTCCTGCGAGATGACATCACAGCCGATGAGATCGCAAAGGCCGAGGAAAACGGTGCCGATATGTCACTCTTCATTGCCGGCGGCAACGAGGCTCGTCTGCGTCGCGCCTACGACAACCGCGACCCGCGTCTGGAACAGACCTTCATCACCCCCTACTCGATCTTCAACGGTGCACGCCGAGGCTTCACAGAGCCGATCACATACCGCTTCCCTTATCGCACCGACGGTGCCGACGACCGCACCACACCCTATCTTGCCGACCTGCTGACCGATACCGGCATGGAAACATACCTGATGCGCAAATTTGTCGCTGAGGGTCAGGAAGTAACCAAATGGTACTCGCAGATCGACTATCCTATCCTGCGATATGGTGAAGTGCTTTGCGACTGGGCAGAGTGTCTTGCCGAACTTGGCGATCTCAACGGAGCTGCCGACAAGATCAACGAGCTTCGCGACCGCGTCGGACATATCCGTCTCAACACCAACGCACACACTATGGTCCAGGGCAAAGAGGACATGATTGAGCGCGCCCGCATGGAGCACTACTATGAGCTGGCCGGTGAGGAAAACCTCTACTTCAACGAGCTCCGCTGGGGCACATGGCGCGAAAAGAAGTTCTACAAGGACTCCGAGGGACAGATGAACGGTCTGAAGAAACCGTGGGGTGTCAACTACTACGAGTATGTCGACGGTGGCGACAAGATGACCGAATGGCCCGTGCCCGACCGCGAAATGCAGGTCAACCACAACATGAACCAGAGCCCCTACTGGCAATAAACAATAACTCATCTGAAACAATCAATGACTTTGGAGGGGACCTGTACCCCTCCATTGTTTTGATTGACACTTAAAATATCAACATGAAAAAAATTATACCCCTAGGATCAGCGATGATTCTCGCCGCCGTCTGCATGGGATGTTCTCAGGAAAATGGATCCAATGGCAACAATGGATTCGTTGAAAAGGCAAAATCCTACTGCAACCCGGTATTCAACCAGGATTCACCCGACCCGTCGGTCATGCGTGGCGACGACGGCAACTTCTACGCATTCACCACAGCTGGGCTGCGCCGTTCCGAAGACCTGGTCAACTGGTCGGCACTCAAAGATCCGTTTGAGTCGCGCCCGAGCTGGAGCGATATCTGCCACGACGTGTGGGCGATGGATGTCAATAAGATCGGCGACAAATACGTGCTCTACTACGCCCTCTCGAAATGGGGTGAGGAGCATAAAAACGGCCTCGGAGTAGCCGTGGCCGACAACATCGCCGGTCCCTACAAAGACCAGGGCAAACTGTTCACTTCCGACGAGATCGGAGTGCAGAACTCGATCGACCCGCACTACTTTGTCGATGACGACGGCAAGCAGTACCTCTCATGGGGATCCTTCAGCGGACTCTATGCGATCGAACTTTCGCCCGACGGCCTATCGGTGAAAGAAGGAGCCGAGAAAAAACAGCTTGCCGGAAACGCCTATGAGGGCATAATGATACACAAACACGACGGCAAATACTACATGTTCGCCTCGATCGGCTCATGCTGCGAAGGGGTCAATTCATCATACACGACCGTAGTCGGACGCGCCGACAACTACTTCGGCCCCTACGTCAACAAAGCCGGCAAGACGATGCTTGAAAACAACCATGAGGTGCTCATAGCAGGCAGCGATGCCGTCAAAGGCCCTGGCCACAACTCAGAGATTATCACCGACGACAACGGGCAGGACTGGATCCTTTACCACGGATATCTCTCAGGCAGCCCCTCGCTTGGACGCGTACTCTTCATGGATCCCGTCAGCTGGAAAGACGGCTGGCCTTCCGTCAAAGAGTCAAAGCCATGCATGATAGGTCAGGAAGCTCCCGCATTCAAAAAATAAGCGGCACGACAAACACGACAGCCCGACAGGGACGCGCCCGCCAGCGCGTCCCTGTTTTTGTTCCGTATCTTTTTCAACACACATGTTAGAGG
>JAIDKP010000160.1 GCA_029051445.1 Muribaculaceae bacterium
ATTTCGGCCCAATACGATGCCGCGCTCCAGTCGCGCTCATGTTCAGCTCCTTCGGCTGGAACAACGTATGTGCCGCTGGCTATGTCTATCACCTGAGGGTATCGGTCGACCTCGATGCCGCGGCTTTCCATCATGGCCATAGTCATCTTTATGTAGGGGAGCGATATGACCTCACCGTCGAGATTGATGCGCAGTCCGTCGGTCATGGTCGGTGCTACCATCATCAGCGCCGATATGAATTGCGAACTTATATTTGCCGGTAGAGTCACCTCGCCGCCATGCAGCTTTTGACCCACGATTCTGAGTGGGGGATATCCCTCTTCTCCGGCATAGCCGATAGAGGCTCCGCACAATCGCAAGGCATCGACAAGTGCGCCGATAGGGCGGCGGCGCATACGTTCCGATCCGTCGAGTATCACGTCACAGCCGGGAGTGGCGGCAAAATATGCGGTGAGAAATCGCATAGCGGTACCGGCCGCACCGATATTTACAGTAGCGCCGCCGGTAGTCGGTCCTGCAAGGGCGTTGACGATAGCGTCTGAATCGTCACACTCGGCTTGTGGCGGCATAGGGGAGTCGCCGGGAGTCAGTGCGTGCAGTATGAGAGCGCGGTTGGCTATGCTTTTTGAGAGCGGAAGCGTGATGGTCGCATCCACCATATCTTCAGGAGGAAAAACTCTATAGTCCATGAGTCAGGCATTGGCGGTGTTATGATTTCAGTGCGGCTTTGATCTGGTCAAGAGCCTTTTGCAGGGTCTGCCGAGGACAGCCGATATTGAAACGCATGAAGCCGTCGCCCTCCTTTCCGAATATGAACCCGTTGTTGAGGGCAAGTCCGGCTTTTTCGATGAAAAACCGGTCAAGCTTATCATGCGTGTCCGTTTCACCGGCATAAATATCGCGGCAGTCAAGCCAGGTCAGGAACGAAGCCTGCGGTCTCACAGCCTTTATTTCGGGTATCTCACGTTTTAGATATTCCTCCAGGAAGAGCTGATTTTCTTCAAGATAGCCGATAAGCTTATTCAGCCATTCATCGCCGTTGTTGTATGCGGCTATTGTGGCGGTAGTGGCAAAGAAAGTTGGATCGTCAAATTCATTGCCTTTCATCCAGGCGAAAAATGACTCCCGCATTTCTTTGTTTTTGATCACAACCCATGAGCTCACAAGACCTGCGATATTGAAAGTTTTTGAAGGTGCTCCGAGGGTGATTGAGATTTCTTCGGCCTCAGGGCTTACCGATGCAAAGGGGATATGTTTTATTCCCCATAGCATGAGATCTTCGTGGATTTCATCGGCGATCACCTTCACACCGTTGCGGTGGCATATCGATGCTACGCTTCGCAGAGTCTCCGCGTCCCACTGTATTCCGATAGGATTATGTGGATTGCATAGAATCATCATTTTTGGACGGTGTTCCATGATCTTTTTCTCAAGATCCTCAAGATCCATCTCGTAGTTTCCGTCGGGCATACGGCGTAGCGGATTGTGCACAAGTTCACGGCCGTTGCCTTCGGGTACAAATGTGAACGGATGATAGACCGGAGGCTGGATAAGAATCTTGTCGCCGGGGGTGGTGAAATGATTTATCACAAAACCGATAGCTTTTACAACACCGGGGACATATGTGATTTCATCACGTCCGACTTTCCAGCCATGTCGGCGGTATAGCCAGTTGATGATCGACTGCCAGAATTCCTCTGGCACCGACGCATAACCGTAGACCGGGTGCGACACACGTTTCATCAGAGCTTCGGTGATTTCCGGAAGCACGGGAAAATCCATATCGGCCACCCATGCGGGAAGCAGATCTGCGTGTCCGTAGCGTTTTTCAAGCTCGTCGTATTTTATGCAGCCGCTGCCGCGACGCTCTACATATGTGTTGAAATCGTAGGTCATATATCTTGTGATGTTTTTTATTTAGTGTGTATAAGTGCTACAGCCGTGGCGGCAATACCTTCTTTGCGCCCGGTGAATCCAAGATGTTCGGTCGTTGTAGCTTTCACCGACACGCAGCCGGTCGGAATCTCAAGATCGTTCGCGATATTCTCGATCATGGCCGGGATATGCGGCAACATTTTCGGTGCCTGCGCGATAATAGTGACATCGACATTGCCGACACTGTATCCCGCATTAACAAGCAGATCTTTCACTGCGCGCAGAAGCACACGGGAGTCGGCACCACGGTAGCGTTCGTCGGTATCAGGGAAGTGGTAGCCTATATCGCGCATGGCGGCCGCACCGAGAAGAGCGTCCATAAGCGCATGGAGAGCCACATCGGCATCGCTGTGTCCGAGCAGCCCCAGTTCATACGGTATCTTTACACCGCATATCCACAGGTCTCTCTCAGCTACGAGGCGGTGCACGTCATAGCCTTGTCCTATTCTGAACATGTCTTAGAGGTTGTTTGGTTTCTTCATATTGCCAGCACTCGGTCTCTCCGGCTATTTCGGGTATAGTCGACGAGTAGTACACCGGATCTTTACCATCCTTGAGCTGACGGCGATAGTCGGCGAGCAGTCGCAGGGCATACTTGCCGAGCACGAGCAGAGCGGCGATATTGCATAGAGTCATAAGTCCCATTGTGATGTCGGATATGGCCCACACAAATTCAAGAGTCGAAAGTGTGCCGACCATAACCATAGCTCCGACGATTACTCTGAACGGATAAATTATGCGGTTGCTCCGGTGTATGAAATTCAGATTCGTCTCACCGTAGTAGTAATTGGCTATGATGCTGGTTGTCGCAAATAGATAGACAGCTATTGCCACAAACCATGTCGCTGCTTTGCCGACTTGTGTCTCAAGAGCGTATTGCGTCAGTTCGATACCGGTAAGACCACAGTCAAAGACCCCGCTGCAAAGAATTATGAATGCTGTGGATGTGCACACAAGCAGTGTGTCGGTATAGACTCCAAGAGTCTGTATCAGACCCTGTTTTACCGGATGACTCACTGCTGCTGTCGCAGCTGCATTGGGGGTTGAGCCTTCGCCTGCTTCGTTGCTGAACAGACCTCGCTTCACGCCAAGGATCATCGCCATGCCGAAAGTGCCTCCCATGGCCTGCTCGAAACCGAATGCGTTTGTCACGATCATTTTTATCACAGCGGGAAACGATGTGATATTGACCGCGATCACATATAGTGCGAGAAGTATGTAAAGGACTGCCATGATAGGCACAATTACCTGGTTGACCTTGGATATGCGCTGCACTCCGCCGCATATCACCGCAAGAGTCAGCACAGTGGTGATGACACCCACCCAGAGAGCCGGAATCCCGAATGCGTTTTCAAATGCTACTGTGATTGTATTGGCCTGAACAGTGTTGAATGCGAGTCCGAAAGTAAGCGTGATCAGTATTGCAAACGTCCATGACCACCATCGCTTCCCGATGCCTTTCTGGATATAGTAGGCCGGGCCACCTCTGAATGAATTATGGCCCTTGACTTTGAAAAGCTGAGCTAAAGTAGACTCGATAAATGCGTTTGCTGAACCGATGAAGGCCACTACCCACATCCAGAACACAGCTCCGGGACCGCCAAGGGCGATCGCGATGGCGACACCGGCGATATTGCCGGTACCTACACGGCTGGCAAGCGATAGCGTAAATGCCTGAAAAGAACTGATCGTATGGCTCGGCTTCTCATGTATACGTTTGTCATCGTGGCTTTTTCCTGACTCTAAAAGCAGACGTATCATCTCCGGGATCATGGAAAACTGCACACCACGGGTTCTGATAGTGAAATAAAGAGCCGTGGCAAGTAACAGACCCACCATCAGATAGGTCCAGAGCCAGTCGTTGATCAGTTCGATTATCTTCATCTTATTGAGTCGGGAAATGTTGCTTCCGGCAAAATTACGGTTGTCGAGTCAGGATTTTCTGCGTTTTTGGCCACTTCTTTTTTCTTGTACTTTTTCAGGAACGACAGGAAATTATCGAAGTCATGCCGTAGCACGATACCGACACCCTGAGTCGTTGTGGCGGTTTTCACGTAGTAATTCCGGTCGTTGTATCGGTTATAGGCCTTCAATCGCAGAGTGCCGCGGCGGTTGAGAAGGTACTCGATGTCAAAATCGCCGATAAACTGGTTGTTGTTCATCGTGTTGTCACGGTACCCGAAGTTGCCGTTGAAAAGCAGACGGTTGTTGAGTAGCTGGCTCGACAGTGCGAGATCGACCTCAAGATCCGAAAAATCACCCTTGTCACTACGGAAATTAGGAGCGATGCTCCACTTGTCGTTGATCTGTCCGAGAATATTGGAGAGCTGCGACGAGAGTGTGGAAGAAGCTACCGATACAAGCTCGTTGCCGCGTGTGGCACCGACATAATCGGGAGTATAAAAACGACTTAACGCGAGAAGATAGATGATCTGGCGGTTCATCATCTCGTCGGTCGACACGATACTTTTGACTTTGCGGTAGGTATCTGAGGGGAGAGTAGGGAATTCAAGATCAAACGCAATGTCAGGCTGCTGAAGATCCCCGGTGACTTTAAGCACCGCGTGAACCGGAACATTGGTGCGGTTGAGGTCACGGTCTTGAAGGAACGACTCGTCCAGATCGCTCAGATTGGCATTGAGAGCATAGATTGCCGTAATATCAAGTATGGCGGAAAACGGGTCACCTGTAAAGGCGATAGAACTGCCGTCGCGTATCGAGAAATCTTTTATGATGATATCCTGTAGAGTGAAGTTGTACGATCCGCGCTCAAGAGTGTAGGTGCCATACATCCTTAGTTCTTCGTCGGTCGATCCATACTGCATCCTGATAGTGCCTGAACCGAATGCCTTGATTCTGTCGCCGCCGACAGGATCCATGACAATCACGAGCTGCGCTTCAGGAGTGATGCCCACGCGGAAATCCATGTCGTAGCGCGAAGATCCTTCCTCGGCTTTCTGTGCGAGTTTCCTGCGCAGTTCTTTCACAAGAGCAGGAGTCGGGTCCGCTTTGACGATCGAGTCTGAGACATTGGCCAGATCACGGTCGCGGAATGTGATAAACGAGTATTCTCCTGCCTCTTCAAGATCTGAAAGTACAAAAGTGAATACCGACTGACTGGCTGTAGACATGTCTGCCGCTATGTTCACCCAGCCTGGACCTCCTTTTACAGAAGCCTTGCCGTTGGCAAATACACGTCCGTACCAGTCGGGATTACGTTTCTCTGTCTCGTCATAGACGAGCATATGCCTGGCATCGGTTATATTGAACTCAAACACAGGAGCCTTGAAGAAAGTATGCTTTACATATCCGTTGAGCATTGCCGTGTTTCCGAATTCATCACGCAGTGTTATGTCTTTCAGACCGATAAATCCCGGCGTGATGATCACCGAGTCGCAGGCTGTATACCATGTGTTGGTGAAATCGATCTTCATGCGTATGCTGTCGGCATGGAGATCTCCTTCAAAGTCAATGTATTTGAAATTGCCCCACAGTCGGGCCTGACCGGATGCGATACCCTGTACATCCGATGTGAAAGCCTCCATAAACGGCTTGAGAAAACCGATGTTTATCTCTTTGGCATCAAACGATATGTCAAGTGAATCATTCAGAGGGAAAATCGCGCCGTTGATCTTTGACATTTTTCCATTAGGCTGATCAATGTCGGCGTTAAGAGTTATTGCCCTGCGCTCACCGTCCCAATGACTTTTGACAATGGCATCGCCAAGCACAGTCGCGTTATAACTGATGTTCTTGACATCAAGTCCCGGCGTTGTAAGATGAGGTTCCGGTGAAAAGAGTGCCGAAGCTGTGAATTTTCCTGTGGCATCACCTCCGATACGGGCCTTGTCTATGCCGAGTGATTCGAAAATATAATCCAGATTCACATTGCTGAGGTCTATTTCCAGTCTGTCGTCGGCATCCGGTGAAGCGACACCGTTTATCTTGACATATTGCCCATAGCGGCTTGCGTTAAGATGATCGACAACAAAACGCTCTTTTCCGTATGCTGTTACCGAAGCCCGGTCTACAGTCCATACAGTATCGTTGAACTCCATTTCTCCGGGCAGAACAGTGACTCGTGTTAGAATTTTGTCGTCATCTGTTCGTGACAGACGGGTGGAGAAACCAAGATTACCGCGATAGCTGCGTTTTCGGTCTATCTTCCAGTTGACGGTCGTGTATGCGGTATCTGCTCCCAGCACGTTGTCGAGATTGATTGACATCAGTCCCTCTTTGGTCGGCACTTTGCTGAATGCCGAAAGAGTCGTTCCGGTACTGTCACTGTTCAGACTCAGATTGGTACCCTCTATGAGTTTGTTGCCTTGTCTGATATATGGCGCATCGACATTAAGCGATGCCGTCATGCCGGCTCCGTCGACATGTCCCGATATATGCATCGGCGACATCAGACTCATTGGCAACTTTAATGAATCGGCGAAAGCTTCTGTCTCTTTGACCTGTGCAAGCAGTGTGAATCTGTTGCCGGTAAAACGGTTGTCAGGTTGGTTATTCTGTGGGAAAAGAGCAGGCAACTGTTTTGCGGCGATGGATTGGAATGTTGCCGGGATAGTCGAAACATCATAGGCACCGGTGATATCCATATCAAGAATATCACTGCGCAACTTTATCTCCCTTGCCCCTCTGTCGCCCGATGCTGTGAGTACTGCTGAGTTGACATTTAAAAGGCTTGAGCCGTAAGAATCAGTTAAGTGTAGACTTCCAAGTGTGCATACACCGGTTACATCATCGAAGTTCGATCCGCTAAAACCTGCGAGAAGTTGTCCGGAAATAGAGAGGCCTTCGCGCAATGGCATTATTCCGATAGACGAAGGAGTGATATTCTCGATTTCGGCTCTTACATCGGCTTTATGAATGAAATTGTTATTGTATAGTATCTCACCCGATGCTTTCATCGCAAGACTTCGGTTGGGGGAGTTGAGTGAGAACTTTAGATCATTGCTGTCTCCGTTGACCGATACCGTAATGTTCTCGAGAGCAGTTTTTCCGACTTGTATAGAGCCGACCGAAAGTGTCGCATTGCCTTTCAGTCGTTTAGTGTCATAGACTGTAATATCGGACACGAGTTCTCCGGTGGTTTCCCCGAATCTGTTGTCCGATAGGATTTCACCTATTTCAATACCTTGCCAGCCAATTTGCGATTTGACAGTAAGAGGCATTATCCCGCCGCTTATAGATGCGACCGAGCCGTTGAGAGATATATTTGTCTGGCCGCATTTGGTAGCGGTGTTGAGTTTGACTGCATAATGTCTGTCGGCAAGCGATGCCGAGCCTTTGATTGAAATCAGCCCGAGGTTGTTGAGCCACGTAGCACCGGGGGCAATGTCTCTTAAAACTCGCTGTATATCCGGTCCCATTGCTATGACCGATAATGATCTTATATCGGCATTTAGTGAGTCGGCAGAAACAAGATCTGATACACTTCCGGCGGCATTGATCTGAATATATGGCGTGGATGAAGTGAGATTAAATCGGTTTAGCGAGATCTTATCAGATGTGGCAGCCAGATCTAAACCGATGTTGAATTGGCTGTTTATCTCGGATAAAGATGGGATAAACGATGAGAAATCCGATGGATTAATATAGCTTTCCGACAGAAGCCTGAGGTTAAGCGGATGATCCGACAATGCGTCTCGCCAGTTGAATGGCTGGTGGAATGGGATCGATAGATCATCGAACCGCATGTCTGTGTTTGGTAATACTATAGAAA
>JAIDKP010000161.1 GCA_029051445.1 Muribaculaceae bacterium
GGCAGATCGATGGCGCCACTTCCATGACCGACCTTCGTCGTCTGCTGCTGAACTTCCCCTCTCTTGCCGGACATTTCTGGTTCATGTATCCTCTCATCGGGCTTTATCTTTTCATTCCCATGATATCGCCGTGGCTGAGCAAAGTGTCGGTCCGCGAGGAACGCTTCTTCCTTTGGCTCTTTCTCATTTCCACATGCATTCCTTTCCTCAACCGGTTCTGCGGTGAAGTGTGGGGGCAGTGTTTCTGGAATGAATACCATATGCTTTGGTACTTTTCGGGGTACCTCGGCTATCTCATCCTCGCCCACTACATCCGTGTCCGTCTCGACTGGAATGCAAGAAAGCGCCTTGTCGTAGGCATTCCGCTTACAGTTGTCGGAGCCGTTGCCACCATTCTATCATTCTATGTGCAGGCCGAACCGGGGATCACTCTTGTGACACCTGAGCTTGAGATCGGCTGGTCGTTCTGCACCATCAACGTTGTCACGCTTACAGCCGGTATGTTCCTTGTCTTCACAGCTATACCGCAGCATGAAGTCTCTTCGGCAGTTGTCGAGGTCTCCGACCTTACCTATGGCATGTATCTGATGCATATCTTTTGGCTATATCCCTGGGTGATAGTGTTCAAAGATACGCTTGCACTTCCCACTGTCGCCGCAATCCCGGTGATAGCTGTTGCCACTTTCCTTTCCAGCCTTGCGACATCGAAGATACTCTCCATGATCCCCGGCGGTCGCTGGCTCCTCGGCACAGTACCCGCACCACGCAAATAGTCACTGTTATAGTCGGGGTGTAGTGTTCGTTCATCCATTTTTTGCCAAGAATAAGCAGCTTATGAAAGCCAGATTTAAAAGCGTTGTATTGGCTACGGTTCTATCCGTTGGCAGTCTTGTGGCTCAGACCTGTGACTATCCTTTCCGCAATCCTGATATCCCGCTGGATGCGCGTGTGCAGGACATCATATCCCGACTCACACTCGAGGAAAAAGTGCAACTGATGCAACATGCGGCTCCGGCAATACCGAGGCTTGGCATTCCGGCCTACAACTGGTGGAACGAGGCTCTTCATGGTGTAGCGCGCACAGAGGAAAAAGTCACAGTCTTTCCGCAGGCGATAGCCATGGCAGCAACGTTCGATACCGAAGCGCTGCAGCTTATGGGGGATATGACAGCATCCGAGGGCAGAGCGCTGTTCAACGAAGACCTCCGTGAAGGCAAGACTGGGACAGGCTATCGCGGACTCACATATTGGACACCGAATATCAACATTTTCCGCGATCCGCGATGGGGACGCGGGCAGGAATGCTATGGAGAAGATCCATATCTGACGGCTAAGATGGGAGCTGCCATAGTGCGCGGCTTGCAGGGCGATGACAGCCGATATCTTAAGGCTGTGGCTTGTGCAAAACACTATGCAGTGCATAGCGGCCCTGAGGGACGGCGGCATTCTTTTGATGCAAGAGTCTCATTGTATGATTTGTGGGATACATATCTACCGGCTTTCCAGGAGTTGGTGACAAAGGCAGAAGTCGGTGGAGTGATGTGCGCCTACAATCGTCTGGACGGACAGCCGTGTTGCGGGCATAATGAACTGTTGCAGAATATACTTCGGAATCAATGGGGGTTCGATGGTTATGTGACCTCAGATTGCGGAGCTGTGTATGATTTCGCACACTATCACAAAACACACAGCAACGATATCGAGGCCGTAGCCGATGCCATGCTCAAAGGTACTGATCTTGAATGCGGTAACCTATATAAAAAACTATGCGAGGCTGTGCAAAGGGGACTTGTTTCAGAAAAAGACATAAATGTCGCTTTGGCGCGTCTTTTCAGAATACAGTTCCGTCTTGGTATTTACGACCCGATTGATAGCGTGCCCTACTCCTCCATCGGGCGTGAAGTTATCGAATGCGATGCACATAAGGCTCATGCCCTCAAAATGGCCCGGGAGTCTATGGTACTGTTGAAAAACAGCAGGAACACATTGCCGCTCAATGCCTCACGCATTAAACGTGTAGCACTCATCGGACCCAATATCGACAATGGCAGCACATTGTTGGCCAACTACTTCGGAGTGCCGAGCGAAATAATCACACCCTATAAGGCTCTTGCGGAAAGGTATGGAAATAAAATTCAGATCGACACACTGGCCGGAGTCGACTTCGTCAGGAAATTGGATAATGCACCTTCATTCGATCAGGTGGCCGCGAGAGCAAAAAAAGCCGATGTTATTATTTTTGTCGGAGGTATAAGTGCTAATTATGAGGGAGAAGCGGGAGATGCCGGAGCGGCAGGCTACAGTGGCTTTGCCGACGGTGACCGCACCACAATAAGCTTACCGGCCGTGCAGACTGAGCTTATGAAGACATTGAAAAAGACAGGGCGCCCGTTGATCTTTGTCAATATGTCCGGGTCTGTTATGAGTCTTGACTGGGAAAGCAGCAATGCCGATGCGATCATCCAGGCATGGTATGGCGGACAAGCTGCCGGCGATGCCATTGTCGATGTCCTGTTCGGCGAATATAATCCGGCTGGGCGCATGCCTGTGACAACCTATTTGTGCGACGAGGATCTTCCTGATTTTGAGGACTATTCGATGGCCAACCGCACATATCGTTATTTCAGGGGAGAGGTGCGCTACCCATTTGGATATGGGTTGAGTTATACAACATTCGACTATGCTCCATTGTCAAGCGATAAGACTGTGAAAACAGGCGAAAACATCGATGTGACAACAACAGTGACAAACACCGGTCGGTGCGACGGCGATGAAGTTGTACAGCTTTACATCTCTCACCCTCACGACGGATTTACGCGAATGCCGTTAAGGGCATTGAAAGGATTTAAACGCATACATCTGAAAAAAGGTGAAAGTCGTGTTGTGACTTTCACCCTTACGCCCGAAGACCTGGCTTTGGTAGACGAGAAAGGGAATCTGCTACAGAAACAAGGATCGGTAGAACTGTATATCGGAGGTGGCCAGCCTTATAAATCGCAGGGGAGCTTTGGAAACCTCACGATTGAAGGTGACACATATCAATGCTTTCTGTGATATGTGATCACCAGATTGCCTTTGCCGAGCGACATTTCTTCGTCGGTAAGACACTTGATCTGTAGTGTGTCTGAAAACATGAGTGTCTGCCCGTTGCCGATACTTTTGCCCGACAGTATCAGATCGTCACCCTCTCGCTTCCACGTCTCATATTGTAGGGTCGCCATGTTGATCGACGATGCCGTGCCGTCGGCATTCAGGCAGATACCTTGTATCTGATCCTCCATCCCGGGGATCGGTTCTACCCATTCACCGGTGATCTCGCTGCCGTTACATGCCGCCATAATAATAGCCATCGTAACCCCGCAGCCCCAATTGGTTATACTTTTCATTCTCAAAAATATTTTATTGTTGATCTTGAATTTATGTACTTATTCCATATAAAGGTATGTAGAAATGTCAAAAAGGCAAAATAGTTTGCCTTTTCAGGTCAAAATTCGGCGCAAGAATCAACCTAAATAAAAAATAAAAACGGTATAAGTTATTGATTCTTATACCGTTTGGTTTTTGAGCGGTAAACGAGGCTCGAACTCGCGACCCTCAGCTTGGGAAGCTGATGCTCTACCAACTGAGCTATTACCGCAGAACCTATTTTGCAGTGCGAAGATAGCTATTAGCCGATACTCTGCAAAATCTTTTCTTTAAATTTTTGTATTTTCGCAAAAAATAGAACGATGGACAACAATACGCTATATGTGACTGATATGGATGGGACGCTGCTCACATCCGAGTCGAGAGTTTCATTGCAATCTGTCAGGATTATAAATCAGTTGACCGATATGGGGGCACGTGTCACAGTTGCCACTGCCAGAACACCGGCGACTGTTGCGGAGATACTGTCTGGAGTACGGTTGGCTCTTCCGGCCATAGTCATGACTGGTGCCGCGATGTACGATCTTGGTGAGGGTTGCTATCGTAATGTATGCTATCTTGATCCCGGCGTGGTGAAGACGGCATTGCAGATGTTTGATGAGGCCGGTGTTAGACCGTTTGTCTATACTTTACGCGACGATATGATAATTCATGCATTTCATGACGCTTTGATGTCGCCTGTCGAGGAGTCGTTCTATGTTATGCGCCGTGACATGAAGCTGAAGCGCTTTCACATTGGAG
>JAIDKP010000162.1 GCA_029051445.1 Muribaculaceae bacterium
CAAACACAGCCATGCGCCAGGCTCAGCTCAGTCTTGATGACATGAAGGTACGCTATGAGGCGGGGCTGGCATCACTCACCGACATGCTCGACGCTCAGGCCCAATGGCAGACTTCGTGGTCAAACATGATCGAGTCACGCACACAATATCAGATTTATCTCACCGATTACCTGAGAGCAACCGGAAAACTCTGAACTTAAACAATCATGTGGGTAATACTTGCAATAGCCAGTGCCCTCTTGCTTGGATGCTATGATATCTTTAAAAAGATGTCAGTGGCATCCAACAATGTTTTGGCTGTACTGTTCTGGAATACTTTTTTCTGTGCGTTGCTGCTCAGTCCGTTCATTGTATCGGATCTGGCTACGGCGACACCAATATTCGGCGGTGATCCCAAAGCACATCTGTGGATCTTGCTGAAATCTGCTATCGTGCTTGCATCATGGACTCTCGGATATTTCAGCATCAAGCATCTGCCACTCACAATCTCAGGCCCGATATCGGCCACACGTCCGGTAATTGTGCTTGTAGGCGCACTCCTTATTTTTTCTGAGAATCTCAATCTGCTGCAGGGATGCGGTGTTGCACTCGGCTTCTTCTCGCTCTTTTTCATCAGCCGGCTCGGAAAAAAAGAATCGGAGACACCCAAAGCCTCCATGTGGCTGTGGATGGCTGTCGGAGCAACTGTTTTCGGAGCGATAAGCGCTCTTTACGACAAATACCTGCTGCGAGTCTACGAGCCTTTGCAGGTGCAGGCATGGTATTCATTATACCAGTGTGTCATCATGGGCGCGGCAATTGCTGTTATTCGCCGTTTCTATGCCCCTGCACGCGCTGTTCCGTTCAAATGGAAGTGGACTATACCATGTATCTCTCTCTTTCTCTCTGCGGCCGATATGGCGTATTTCTACGCATTGTCAGACGACGGCTCGATGATCTCGGTTGTCTCGATGATACGCCGGGGCAGCGTCATCGTCTCCTTTGCATTCGGCATACTCGCTCTTCACGAACGACACATCAAGGCCAAACTGACCGATCTCGTGATTCTGCTCATCGGACTTGTGCTTCTTGTGCTTGGCTCGCACTGAGTGCGTCATTGATCAAGGCGACATACTTCTCGCGGAATAATGTCTCACTATAGCATTCACGCAACAACGCGTTGCCACGGCATCCCATGTCATTGCGCAAGGTGGGTGATTCAGCAAGCGCGACCAACGATGATGCAACAGCTTCGACATCTCTAATCTGACACAGATACCCCGTCACACCATTTCCGACCAGACGGCAATTGTCGCCTACATCCGTTGCGACAACAGGCAACGAGGCATCCATGGCTTCCATTATAGAGTTACTTGTCCCCTCCCATAGCGAGGTAGACATATATATGTCACATTCATCGACAAGTCTCGACACATCCGCCGGATTCACAAATATCTCGACACAATCGTCAAGTCCTTCCGCATTAATCCATGATCTCACAAGAGCTTCATCCTCTCCGTGACCTATGATGCGGTAACGCATTGTTGGGACACGCTCATGCGCGATCCTGAAGGCACGGATCGAAGTAAGGTAATCCTTCTGAGGATGGAATCTTGCCACTGTCACAACTGTCACGTGACCATGCGATTGACGCACATATGCGTCACGCACGGAAGGAAAACAGTTTTCTATCACTTTTATGTGTTTCACCCCACGTTTGGCAAAATAGTCCACTCCGGCATGATTATTGAGAACCGCTCCGGTCGAAAGGATATTTGCGATCAGTTCGGCCGGTATTTTATAACCGGGTATGTAAGCATTGCGCAATCCCTGATATATATACCTGACACGACACATTCTTCCGACCATTGCCCCGATGACGTTTGAATACGTAAGATAGCAGAACATCACCTGCGGTTTCCATTCTCTCAGAACACTCCATAGTCCCGCCATCCCCTTCCCGTGATTGCCTCCAAGCGGAATTATATCGGACTTATTGCCTCCATATAGCCTCAATAACTCTTCAGAGATCCCTTCTTCGGGACGCATGACCACAATCCTGACATCATAAGAACCGCAAAGCACCCTGCCAAGAAGCACGGCCTGCTTTTCAGCTCCTCCCTTTTTGAGTGAATTGATAACTATAGCGATTCGTTGCACTCCGCAAATTTAACTATCCGGACATAATAAACATGCGGAGCCGCGACATTATTCTGCCGCGGCTCCGTAAAAAAGCACTATGTGCCAGTATCGGTTTATTTGTTTTTTTCGATAAGTACCGGTTCAAGCATCTTTATGAAATAACCTCCGACAACCGAGCGGGCTACAAAGCCACGGTGAGCAGGTTTGTCGGTCCATGTCCAGTCGCTCATGGGCACACGAGCCTCGGTCTCATTCATGAATTTGTATACCGGAAGAATAAACTCCTCAAATGTAGCCTTGTCGGGAGCCATTGTAGCGGTCCACACGATCCAGTCGGTCTTGGTGTAGGCCTGACGATTGTCGAGAGGCACACCATAGACATTGGTTTTCGACAGATAATAAGGAATCTCTTTCTCCACGATCTGGCTCGGGAAGATGTTGAATCCGAGTAGACGGTCCCATACCAGATTGTACTTCTGGCTCCAGGTATCGGGTTTGTCAAACGTCAGACGGTAATGATCGCCATCATTGGCCATAGTCTCCCACTGTACAGCCATAGTCTTGGCCATCGACATATACTTGTCGGCCACGTCAGGTTTGCCAAGCATCTCAGCAAGACGGGCATAGGATGCAATAGCCATGATAGCCTTGATCGACAGATTGGTATTGTGTGCGAAATGGCCGGCAAAATCATCTGTACAGAGCTGTTCCTCCGGATCAAGACCAAACTCGGCGAGATAGTCTACCCAGGTTGTCAGCGTATCCCAGTGTTTGGCTGAATAATCGGCATTTCCCTCGACCTGAGCGAGTGCGGCACATAGAATGATCATGTTGCCGCCTTCTTCCACCGGCATGTCGGCACCATAGCGCATGCCGTTGGCCAACGGGTATTTACCGACATCGTGAGCGGGGAAAGGTTTGGTCCACTTGCCGCTCTCGCTATAGTAGAATATATGGTTCAGAAGTCCCTTTACAAGCTCGGGATTATAGAGCAGGAACATCGGAGCCGAGGGATAGGTCACATCGACAGTTCCGATCGAACCATTGGAAAAGTTCTCCTTAGAGAGCCAAAGAAGATCACCATTTGGAGCTTCGACAAGCTTGTGGGCGGTGATTGCCTGACGGTAGGCAAGCGCGCAAAGCTCCGCATAAGCAGTTCCACCTACTTCTTCCGCCTCTTTCACCATCTCCCGGTCAAACTTGCGGCTCTCTTT
>JAIDKP010000163.1:0-2303 GCA_029051445.1 Muribaculaceae bacterium
GATACTACTGGATTGACAAAAATGCCTTCATCCAGAAGGTCGCGGGTGATGGTGAACGTTTTGAAGTTGTCACGGATAAAGAGCGGGATAATAGGAGTGGAGGTATTGCCTATCTCGCATCCCATTTTCTTGAACCCGTCGAGTGCGAAGTTGGTGAGTTTCCACAACTGTTCCTGACGCTCTGGCTCGGTCTGCATGATCTCGAGAGCTTTCAGTGCGGCGGCTGTTGATGCAGGAGTGATGGAAGCTGTAAAGATATACGACCTGGAGTGGTGACGGAGGAAGTTGGTGATCTCCTTGTCTGTCGCTATAAATCCGCCAAGCGATGCAAACGACTTGGAGAATGTGCCCATGATCAGGTCCACTTTGTCGGTGACACCGAAGTGGTCACATGTACCGCGGCCGCCGTTGCCGAACACACCTATACCGTGAGCCTCATCCACCATTACACTTGCATTGTATTTCTCTGCAAGGCGTACGATTTCAGGCAGATTGGCGACATCACCCTCCATCGAGAATACTCCGTCGGTGACGATAAGCTTCACCTTGTCCGGATCACATTTCTGGAGTTGCTTTTCAAGCGACTCCATGTCATTGTGCTTGTATTTGAGCGATTGTGAGAACGAAAGACGACGTCCCTCGATTATCGAGGCATGATCCTGCTCGTCCCAGAGTATGTAATCCTCGCGTCCGGTGAGGGTTGACACTACACCGAGGTTAACCTCAAACCCGGTGGAGTAGATCATTACATCCTCCTTGCCTATATATTTCGCTATTGCATGCTCAAGCTCTTTATGCAGGTCAAGCGTGCCGTTGAGAAACGGGGATCCTGCGCAGCCAGTTCCGTATTTCTTAGTAGCCTCGATCGCGGCTTCCTTGATACGCGGATCGTTTACAAGTCCGGTATAACAGTTCGAGCCGAACATCAGCACCTTCTTCCCGTTGATGATTACTTCGGGATCCTGTTCGCTGGATATGGCACGGAAATATGGGTATATTCCGGCTGCCATTGCCTCCTGCGGGGCTGTATATTGTGCGAGTTTATTTTGCAGTAGATTGGTCTTGGCCATTTGGATCTTCCTTCTGGATATTATAGTATGATATTTACCGTATCAAAGTCAGTCTGAATTTGCTCACATCTGACGGCTGATACACAGTTTGCTTAGGCTTCAGCGTCGTTGTCGGCCAGATCGGGATCAATGATGATACGGCCACAGTACTCGCAGACGATGATTTTCTTGTGCATCCTTATCTCAAGCTGCTTCTGTGGGGGAATGCGGTTGAAACATCCTCCGCACGCATCACGTTGGATGGTGACTACGGCAAGACCGTTGCGGGCATTCTGGCGGACACGCTTGAAAGCCTTGAGAGTGCGCTCGTCGATCGAAGGCTCGAGAGCCTTAGCCTGGGCGTTGAGACGCTCCTCGTCAACCTTGGTCTCTGATATGATCTGTTCAAGCTCCTTTTTCTTATCTGCCAGAATGTGGTTCTGATCCTCAAGCTTTTCCTGAGTGGCAGCGATCTCTGCTTTTCGGGTGTCTATAATTCGTGCGAACTCATTGAGGTGCTTCTCTGCGAGTTCAATTTCAAGAGACTGAAACTCGATCTCTTTGGTGAGCAAATCATATTCACGGTTGTTGCGCACATTGTCGAGTTGCTCCTTGTATTTGGCGATCTTGTCGTGAGCTTCCTCAATTTTTGCTTTTTCAGAAGCCGAACGGCGTGTGAGGTCGTCGATCTCTCCCGAATAATTGCGGATGCGTGTATTTAGTCCTTCAATCTGATCTTCCATATCGCTTACCTCGAGAGGCAACTCGCCGCGGAGCAGTGTTATACGGTCGATCTCTGTGTTTATTGACTGAAGGTGGTAGAGGGTCTTCAGACGCTCCTCCATGGTCAGTGACTCGCTTTTTGTCTTTTCAGCTGACATTTATTTTACAGATAAGTTATCGGGTTTTTTTCTGTCTCGGAATAATAGAGTGCAAATTTAGGAAATTTTTTATGAATTAGCCCATAAAAAATTTCTTTTGCGCAAGATTCTGTCTCATAATGCCCTGCATCAATGGTCATGATGGCATGAGAGTGATCCAGAAACTGGTTGTGCTTGATGTCGGCTGTGATTATCACATCGGCTCCCATTGAGGCTGCGACTGGGATATATTCTCCGCCGGCACCTCCGCAGATTGCGACACGGCTGATTTTACGGCCGTCACAAGGAATGCCTGAACATCTCACATATTTAGCCTGACATACTTGTTTGACACGGCTGATAAACTCATGAGGTGACATCGGTTCCTGGAGTA
>JAIDKP010000163.1:2313-3891 GCA_029051445.1 Muribaculaceae bacterium
ATTCCTGTCACGCCAAGCCCGATTTCGCCGCGGCCGGGTTCGTCACTGTTGTGATCCAGAGTCTTGATGTCCGACATTCCGAGCTTGTATGCAAGATTCCAGGAAATTCCACCGGGAGCACTGTCAAGTGCCGTGTGCGACGAGTAGATGGCGATGCCCGATCGAAGCGCGGCTATTGTGGTAAGTTCCACGCGGTCGGCTCCTGTAAGGCGTTTGGTTGCTCTGAAAAGAAGCGGATGATGGGTGATAATCAGATTGCACCCTTTCGACACTGCCTCGTCAATGATTTCCGGAGTCGCGTCAATGCACAGAAGTGCGCCGCTGCATTCATCCGACAACTGGCCGGGCAGCATCGTCTGCCACCCGGTGTTGTCGTATGATTCCTGCCACGCGGGCCGGGCGAAATCCTCGATCACTTCTATGACCTGTGCGATAGTTGGCATGAACTTCAGGCTTCTTCGTCGATTACGGCAAGCGACAGTTCGTCGAGTTGCTTCTGGTCGAGAGGAGCGGGAGCGTCAAGCATGACATCGCGGCCGCTGTTGTTTTTGGGGAATGCGATGCAGTCACGTATGCTGTCGAGGCCGGCCATGAGCGACACCCAGCGGTCGAGACCATAGGCGAGACCACCGTGGGGAGGAGCGCCGTAGGTAAAGGCATTCATGAGGAACCCGAACTGTTCGCGGGCTTTCTCTGGTGTGAAGCCGAGTATGTCAAACATTTTGGCCTGAAGAACCGAGTCGTGGATACGTATTGATCCGCCGCCGACCTCCACGCCGTTGATGACCATGTCGTAGGCATCGGCGCGTACTGCTGCGGGATTTGTGTCAAGCAGAGGTATGTCCTCGTCCTTGGGATGGGTGAAAGGATGATGCATGGCCATCAGGCGACCCTCCTCCTCACTCCATTCAAACATCGGGAAGTCGATGACCCAGAGGCATGAGAATACGTTTTTATCACGCAGTCCGAGGCGGTTGCCCATCTCAAGACGAAGCTCGCCGAGTTGCTTGCGCGTCTTCATCGCGTCATCGCCGCTCAGGATCAGAATCAGATCACCGGGTTTGGCTCCCATCTTCTCCTTGAGTTGCTGCAGTGTCTCCTGTGAATAGAATTTGTCGACGCTCGACTTGACATTGCCATCAGGCTCTACACGGGCATATACCATACCCTTGGCGCCGATTTGCGGGCGCTTTACCCATTCGGTCAGCTGGTCTATCTGCTTGCGGGTGTAGCTTGCGCATCCCTCGGCGCAGATACCTCCTATATATGCCGCATTGTCAAACACGCTGAATCCGTGCCCCTTCAATACATCGTCAAGCTCTACAAACGTCATGCCGAAGCGTGTATCAGGCTTGTCGCTGCCATATAGGCGCATAGCATCGGCCCAGGTCATGCGCGCGAAGTCTCCTTCGATTTCAATGCCGCGGATCTCCTTGAAAAGATGTTTGGCCATTCCCTCGAAAAGCCCGATTACATCCTCCTGCTCCACGAAACTCATCTCGCAGTCGATCTGAGTGAATTCAGGCTGACGGTCGGCACGGAGGTCTTCGTCGCGGAAGCATTTTACAATCTGAAAGT
>JAIDKP010000164.1 GCA_029051445.1 Muribaculaceae bacterium
ACCCCGAGGAGGTTATCGACTTCGCTACCCGCACCGGCTGTGCCCGCCTCGCTATTTCAATCGGTACCAGCCCCGGTGCCTACAAGTTCACTCCGGAGCAGTGCACCCGCGACCCGAAGACCGGCAAGCTCGTTCCTCCTCCTCTGGCATTCGACGTGCTCGACGCTGTCATGGAGAAGCTTCCCGGATTCCCCATCGTGCTCCACGGCTCATCGAGCGTGCCTCAGGAGTATGTTGACTCGATCAACGCTACCGGCGGCAAGCTCCCCGACGCAATCGGTATCCCCGAAGAGCAGCTCCGCAAGGCCGCCAAGAGCGCTGTCTGCAAGATCAACATCGACTCCGACAGCCGTCTGGCCATGACTGCCGCTGTGCGCAAGATCTTCGTTGAAAAGCCCGGAGAGTTCGATCCCCGCAAATATCTCGGTCCGGCACGCGACGAGATGGAGAAGCTCTATAAGCACAAAATCGAAAACGTACTCGGATCAAACGGCAAAGCTTAATTAAGTTGCCGACGGCTTAAAGCCATCCGATCTACAGGATATGCACGCCGTGCCATGCCGGCACGGCGTGTTTTTCTCTCTCTTTCAACATAAACTCCACTGAAGGATTTGAACGAGCGCACTATCATAATCGACAATGTCGATCCCGTATCATTCTACGGGGTCAACAACTCGCATCTGCAGCTAATCAAGAGCCTTTATCCAAAATTGCGCATCGCCGCCCGCGGACACGTCATAAAAGCCCTCGGATCACCTGAAGACACTGCCGATCTTGAGGAGAAGATAAAGGAACTCGAGGCATGGTGCGAACGCTACAACAAGCTTACAGACGATGTAATAATCGACATTGTCAAAGGAGCAGCGCCAAAGGCTGAAAACAATGCCGATCAGGCGATAATCTACGGAATAAACGGCAAACCGATCTCCGCCCGCAACCCCAACCAGAAAAAACTGGTAAAGGAGTTTGAGGAGAACGATCTGACTTTCGCACTCGGCCCCGCAGGAACCGGCAAGACGTATATCGCGATAGCTCTTGCAGTCAGAGCCTTGAAGAACAGAGAGGCACGACGCATAATACTTTCGCGACCGGCCGTGGAGGCCGGCGAGAAACTGGGCTTCCTCCCGGGCGACATGAAAGATAAGATCGACCCATATCTGCAACCGCTCTACGATGCTCTCGAAGACATGCTTCCGGCCGTGAAGCTCAAAGAGTATATGGAGACGGGGGTAATACGCATCGCACCGCTCGCATTCATGCGCGGCCGCACACTCAACGACGCTATCATCGTACTCGATGAGGCACAAAACACCACACGTCACCAGATCAAGATGTTTCTGACCCGTCTGGGCATGAACGCAAAAATGATCATCACAGGCGACGTGACCCAGATCGACCTGCCCCGCTCCGTACAGTCGGGACTCATACACGCCCTCTCGGTGCTGCGCGGTGTCAAGGGCATAGGCAAGGTCGAATTCAACAAAAAAGACATCGTGCGTCATCCGCTCGTGCAGCGCATAGTCGAAGCCTACGAGCGCGAGAAAGAGGCCGAAGAGAAAGCCGCCGAGGCCGAAGACGACACCACTACCGACGAATAATCCACTCATCAACTATAAATCAATCCACTCTCTGAAAATATGAAAGCTCTCACCCGCACCGACTACAACTTCCCGGGCCAGACATCGGTCTACCACGGCAAAGTACGCGACGTCTACTCGATCTCCGACGATCTGCTCGTGATGGTCGCAACCGACCGCATCTCGGCATTTGATGTCGTGCTCCCCGAGGGAATACCCTACAAAGGACAGGTACTCAACCAGAT
>JAIDKP010000165.1 GCA_029051445.1 Muribaculaceae bacterium
GCGGACATGTGATACTACGCGGCAACAAAAACATGTGGACACTCCTCCCGCTCAAATACAGGCGACATGTATTTGCCGGAAACGGAGAGGCAGGATCGGCAGGACGAAGCTTCGGAAAAGACGGGGAAGACGCGATTATCGAAGTGCCGTGCGGAACAGTCGTGTTTGATGCCGAGACTGGCGAATACCTCACAGAAGTCACCGACGACGGCCAGGAAATAAAGCTGTTGAAGGGCGGACGAGGAGGTCTCGGAAACTGGCATTTCAAGTCAGCTACCAACCGTACTCCGCGCTATGCGCAACCCGGAGAACCGGCTATTGAGAAAAGCGTCGTGCTTGAGTTGAAACTAATCGCCGATGTCGGACTCGTAGGGTTCCCCAATGCAGTTAAATCGACACTGTTGTCATCAATTTCTGCTGCACGCCCGAAAATCGCCGACTACCCGTTCACGACAATGGAGCCGCAACTCGGCATTGTCTCCTACCGCGACAACCGCTCGTTTGTCATGGCCGACATTCCCGGAATCATAGAGGGAGCCAGCGAAGGAAAAGGACTTGGATTGCGGTTTCTACGCCATATCGAGCGAAACGCAGTCCTGCTATTCCTCGTTCCGGCAGATGCCAACGACATTGTCGAGGAATATGGGATACTCCTCCGTGAGCTTGAGAGATTCAACCCGCAGCTCATGGAAAAACAGCGCGTGCTCGCAATCTCAAAATGCGACATGCTCGACGATGAGTTGATTGCCGAAATAGCAGAGACACTGCCCGATGATATTCCGCACGTATTCATCTCTTCGGTAAGCGGGCAGGGACTCACATCGCTCAAAGACACACTCTGGCGTGCCATAACCGACGATCGAAACCGCATCATAGGCGAGGCACAGCCGATAACCCACCGTCCGCTTGACGCACGTCACCGTGTAGTCGAGGAAGACGAATTCATCTTTGAAAATCCCGAACCCGACGAGGAGTATGAAGACGAAATGCCCCTTGACGACGACTACATCTGGGACGAAGATATAGATCCTGAAGACTACGAGTAAACAGAAGTGCCGGTCATTATAGACAGAGACCTCCCAGCAATAGAGGCTCTTAAAAAAGAAAACATTGCAGTGCTCCCGCCCGATGACAGCAAACAGGGGCACGACCTGCGCATAGGCATACTCAACCTTATGCCGCTCAAGGAGATGACCGAGATAGATCTGCTCAGACTGATCTCTGCATCACCTCTACGCATAGCGATAGACCTGATAGAGACATCGACCTACCGCGGACGCAACACACCGCACGAGCACCTAGACCGCTTCTATCTCCCATGGGACAAAGTTGCCGACAGACATTACGACGGATTCATAATCACAGGAGCCCCGGTCGAGAAAAAAGATTTTGAGGAAGTATTCTATTGGCCGGAGCTGCGTCAGATCATGGACTGGACGCGCACTCACGCCACATCAACACTCTACATCTGCTGGGCCGCCCTTGCGGGACTGTACCACCATTACGGCATAGCCAAACAGATGCTTCCGCGCAAGATTTCAGGCGTCTACAGCCATCGCATCATTGAGCCGGCCAATCCGTTGCTCCGTGGATTCGACGACGAGTTTCTTGTGCCTCACAGCCGCTACAGCGAGCCGGACCGTAAGGCTGTAGACCGGCATCCCCAACTGAAGGTAGTCACCGACAGCCATGCGGCAGGCACACACATTGTCATGTCTGGAGACCGCCGCGAGATTTTCGTCACAGGACACTCCGAGTACTCTCCAATGACACTCGACTATGAGTATCGGCGCGACTGTTCGGTAGGCATACACCCCGAAGTGCCGGCCAATTATTACCGCAACGACGACCCCGATACAGGTGAGGTAGTAGTGCGCTGGCGCTCACATGCACTGCTTCTGTTCAGCAACTGGATAAACTATTTCGTGTCACCCGACACACCATACAAGTCATCGGCACAGTGAACAACAACAAGCCACGGCAGCTGCAATTGCTCGCACCGGCACGTAACGCCGACATAGCCATGCAGGCGATACTGCATGGAGCCGATGCTGTCTACATGGGTCCCTCGAGCCACGGAGCACGTGCGGCGGCAGCCAATCCGGTTGACGATTTTGCCCGCGTGGCCGACTTTGCCCACACCTTCGGTGCCCGGGTCTACGCCACAGTCAACACAATCGTCTACGATAGCGAGCTTAGTGCGGTCCAACGCCTGATCCACGATCTATACCGCGCCGGAGTTGATGCACTAATAGTACAGGACATGGCGATTCTGCAGCTCGACTTGCCACCGGTTGCCCTCCACGCCAGCACCCAGTGCGACACACGCACACCGGCCAAGGCACGCTTTCTGCAAGATGTAGGATTCAGCCAGATCGTACTACCGAGAGAGTTGTCGCCCGATGAAATACGTGCCTTCAGCCGCGAAGTCAACGTTCCACTCGAAGCATTTTGTCATGGAGCACTTTGTGTCTGCTACAGCGGAGACTGCCGAGCCGGATTCATGGCCGCCGGGCGCAGCGCCAACCGCGGCGAGTGTCCGCAGATGTGTCGTCTTCCCTACGACCTCATCGATGGCAATGGACGTAAAGTCATAAGCCACAAGCACCTTCTCTCGCTTCTCGACCTCAACCGCATTTCTCTTATCGGCGAGATGGCCGATGCAGGTGTCTCATCATTCAAAATCGAAGGCCGCCTTAAAGACGAGGCCTACGTCAAAAATACTGTAGCGGCCTACAGCCGGGCCATTGACTCTGTAGTGGCATCCTCCGGCGGACGATACACCCGCAGCAGTTTCGGACGTTCCGACATCAGATTCACCCCGGATCTTCAACGCAGTTTCAACCGGGGCTACACAACCTACATTTTCCCGGCCCGGACTGACAGACGCATGGCCGGACTCGACACCCCTAAAATGACAGGCTCACGCATAGGAACAATCCTACGTGTAGCCCGTGATTGCGTCACTCTGACACTCGACAGAAGCGTATCACTTGCCAACGGCGACGGACTCGGATACTTCCGCACCGACGGCACCTACGACGGATTCCGTGTCAACCGCACCGAAGGCGCGCGTGTTTTTCCAGCCACAATGCCAGTCGGACTTAAAGCAGGCACTGTTGTATACCGCAACTGCGATAAAGCATGGAACGACACACTCGCGCGGGAAACTGCCACACGCACCATCGGGCTAAGTATGACACTGCGGGTCACACCCTCAGGAGCTATTGCCCTTGATCTTAAAGACGAGAGGGGCGCTGAAGCGACATCAATGCTGATGCTCGACGAGCCATTGCAGCCTGCGCGCACGCCGCAGACACATCAGCGGCTCCGTGTACTTGAGAAACTTGGTGACACACCCTACCGTCTTGATTCCATCGACGACACCGTCGACATCGACACTTTCATACCGGCATCAGCACTTGCCATGCTGCGCCGCAATGCATTATCGGCACTCGACACTTCATGGCGTTCGCGACGTCCGGTCGAACGTCGTCGACAGGCTGTTTCAGGCATCACACTCCCCGATCACTCTGAAATCACCTATCGGGATAACGTGGCCAACCGCCTCGCCGAAGAATTTTATCGCAACCACGGCGCAACCACCGTCGGCCTTGCCGTTGAGGTAAAGCGGCCCGACCAACCTGTTCAGGTCATGGAATGCCGCTACTGCATCAGGCGCGAACTCGGAGCATGCCTGCGCACTCCAGCCGGGAAAGAACTCGCTCCCCCGCTCACACTCGACACCGGACGTGGCACCGCCTATACACTAAGCTTCGACTGTTCGCGATGCACCATGTCGCTTCATCAAACCCTCTGAATGGATATACGCAAGGACACCGGACTATGGCTTCCCACCTCGGTAAAAGAAATGAAAGCACGAGGATGGGACTCGGTAGATGTTGTTTTGTTTTCAGGCGATGCCTATGTCGACCACCCCTCGTTTGGAGCGGCGGTGATCGGGCGCACGCTTGAGGCTGCCGGATACAAGGTCGCGATCGTGCCGCAGCCCAACTGGCGCGATGATCTCCGCGACTTTCGCAAATTCGGCGCGCCGCGCCTGTTCTTCGGTGTCAGCGCCGGAGCGATGGACTCGATGGTCAACCACTACACCGCGGCAAGACGCCTTCGCTCCGACGATGCATACACCCCGGGCGGGCGCCACGGCATGCGCCCCGACTACCCCACAATAGTCTACACAAAGATCCTGCGCGATCTGTTTCCCGACACGCCAATACTCACCGGAGGCATAGAGCCGTCACTGCGGCGACTGTCGCACTACGACTACTGGCAGGACCGGCTGCGTCCTTCGATACTACTCGACGCACCTGCCGACATACTCCTCTACGGCATGGGCGAGAAAACAATCATCGAATTGGCGCGACGCATTGAGGCCGGTGAAAAAATTTCCGATATAACCGACGTGCCCCAGACGGCAATGCTTCGCCCTATCGGCACAATGCCCTCCGTCCCCGATCCTGCCGCCGATATCATACTGAACTCCTGGGA
>JAIDKP010000166.1 GCA_029051445.1 Muribaculaceae bacterium
GGTATTTGAGCCTTATCTGATCAAGGAGGGATTCATAAAACGTACTCCACGCGGACGCATGGCTACGGATCTGGCATATGCGCATCTCGGCCGACATAAAGGCATGTCATGCGAATCAGGTCTGTTTGGCTGAATAATTCCGTTGGATTGTCGATGTAGGATTATAAAGTTCTTCGTCTATGAAATTGCTTTGGTTTCCTGAGAATCCTGGCTCACGTGTCAATTCCGGTCAGGAGTGTCTGCCGACATGCCGGCTCGCAGTCGAGACCGCTATCGTGCGCCGCGGGACTCCGCTGTTTCTTCCCGGATGGTGTGATGCATGGAGCGGTATAGTCGGAATCGGCGTTGTTGTCGAGCGTCTCGGACGTCATATTGACGAACGGTTTGCGGGACGATATTACAGTCGTGCTGTATTGGCGGTGAAGGCTGTTCCAAAAGATCTCGGCAATGTCGGGCCGGAGTGCAGTGACGCTCTTTTCAGTCTTGACGGAAGTGTGCTTGTGTCGGCTCCGTTTGCATTGTCGGATATCTGCAAGGTCTGTGATGCAGCCGGTATTTGTCTGGATGTCGATTTTGCCGGAGTGTTTGACTCGGCAGTGTCTTCGGCAAGCCGGGCATTTACGCTCCACACCGGTGATATAGTCATAGCGGGGGAGGCGTGTGCGCTTCCTCTTGTACCTGATACACGTCTTGAATTCAGTGTTGACGAGTGTGCGATCCTTTCACATAAGATCAAATAGGGGATATGCAGGCCAGTTGCGTATGGCAGCAGGTATTATGTAGATATAATCGGATGATCGCACAATAAACAAGTGATAAAAACAGTTAGTATTAATATTCACCGTAGCTTTATGCCAGCGGTAGAGTGATGTGACTTAAAAGACTGATTTACCATGAATGGTGTTATAAAACATTCCAGAGTTGATGTGGCCGATGTGCTGCGTGGATTTGCCGTAATGGCAATCATCCTTCTTCATTCGATCGAGCATTTCAATTTCTATCAGTTTCCGGATCCGGCTACACGCGGAGGGTTTCTTCCTTTCCTTGACAAGGCAATCTGGGATGGGCTTTTCTTTGCTTTCGGTGGAAAAGCTTATGCGATATTCGCATTGCTCTTCGGTTTCTCATTTTTTATTCAGGATGACAATCAGCGCATGAAAGGTAATGATTTCCGGCTGCGTTTCTGCTGGAGGCTTATACTGTTGCTGGTCATCGCCCAGTTTAATGCCGCTTTTTTCACGGCGGAGATACTATTGCTTTATTCGCTTGTCGGATTTGTACTTGTGCTGACATGCCGTCTGTCGACAAAAACACTTGTGGTTCTCGGATCGGTGTTCATGTTGCAACCGGTGTGTGTCTATCATATAATCCGTCTTGTCGCCAATCCGGGCTATACGGTGCCTTCGCTGGGCACAGGTGCGTTCTGGGGAGCAACTTATGCCATGCAGAACGGTGGTTCTTTTATCGATACTGTAAAGGTGAACCTTGTAGAGGGACAACTTGCATCTCTTGGCTGGGCCTGGGAGCATGGAAGAGTCTTCCAGACCGCGGCACTGTTTATTTTCGGAATGCTTATCGGAAGGAACAGGTGGTTTCTTAAGGAGCATCTGCGAAAGTGGCAGACGGGACTTGCAATCGCTCTCGTGTCTTTCTTCCCTTTGCACGGTCTTGACAACATGGTGGGAGATTATATCTCTAATCCCGGTATCCTCAGTCAGTTGAAAATTATACTCTCATCGCTTGCCAATGTCGCTTGCATGATGATTCTCGTGTGCGGTGTGATTGTAGGCTTTTACTGTACGAAGAGGCTAAGTAGGACTCTTGCACTTCTAATTCCCTACGGACGCATGAGCATGACCAATTATGTCACTCAGGGAATGATCGGTGCAGCAGTGTTCTACAACTGGGGTCTTCATCTCAATGCCGGCATATTTGAGAGTGAGCTGATCGGTATTGCGATATTTATTCTGCAATGGTATTTCTGCCGCTGGTGGCTTAAGGCACGTTCACATGGACCGTTTGAGTATGTATGGAAGCGTGCGACGTGGGCAATATGAAGTATGTTTGCCGGGAAATATCTTGCGAGTGATTGCCGACTGGAGAAATACCGCATTGGCAAGTCGTGTCATCCCTGTGGCTATGGAAACTGAAAAACTGATCATATCAATAGTATTTACGCTCGCAGGATTGCAAGGTGTATATGCCGATGATAACGTAAAGAATGAGTTTAACCCAGTCACAACGGGAGTGACATCCCTGTCGATAGCGCCAGATGCCCGAGGCGCGTCGATGGGTGATACGGGGGCGGCAACAGAACCTGACGCCAACAGTCAGTTCTGGAATCCTTCCAAGTATGCTTTTGCCTATGACCGTGCCGGGGCCTCGATAAATTATACTCCGTGGCTGCGTAAACTCGTTAATGACATATTTCTTGCTGATGTCAGCGGATTCTGGAAGGTCGGCTCAGACAGAGACCAGGCAGTGAGTGCGTCGATCCGATATTTTTCACTGGGTGATGTAATCACAAGCGATGAGTTCGGTAATACGATGCAGTCGTTGAATCCATATGAGCTGTCGTTTGATGCCGGTTATTCCCGTAAACTTTCTGCAAAATACTCGATGGGTGTGGTATTGCGGTATATCTATTCTGATCTTGGGTTTGCTGATTCCTATGCCGGCAATCAGCCGACAGGAGCATCTGCATTTTCGGCGGATATTTCAGGTTATTTTACAACATATCCGATTATCGGGCGAAATGAATGCCAGTGGTCTTTGGGGTGGAATATCTCGAACATCGGAACAAAGGTCGGCTACAATAACGGCGAGCAACCTGCTTTTTTGCCAGCCAATCTGCGTCTGGGCACTACTTTTATGTTTCCTCTTGCCGATTATCATAATCTTGCTTTATCGGTTGACGTGAACAAACTTCTTGTGCCTACCCGTCCGCGTGAGTCGGATTATGACATGGACACTGAAGCCGGCCAGTCGGACTATCTGCGTGCGATTGAGAACTGGGAGGATATGTCTCCGATCTCCGGTATTTTCAAGTCTTTCAGTGACGCTCCCGGCGGATTTAAGGAGGAAATGCGCGAGATCTATTACTCGGTAGGAGCTGAATATGGCTATAATCGTCAGTTTTTTCTTAGGGCAGGCTATTACCATGAGAATAAATACAAGGGTAATCGCCGATATTTTGGTTTTGGAGCCGGATTCAAAATCAGTGCTTTTTTTATAGATGCGTCTTATATGATTGCGACGGCGCAGACATCTCCTCTTGACCAGACTTTAAGGCTCTCACTGTCATTTGACCTACATGGAATCAAGGAGCTCTTCGGGCAAGACTTTAAATGATATTAATGATTTGAAATGTTTTATTAAAGAGTAAAAATAGTTATATTCGCGTAATCTTTTTATTGAACCGAATATTTACTTAGACATGATATATTCTTTCCGTATTGTTTCAGATGAAGCTGACGATTTCAAGCGGGAAATAAAAATTGACGCGGAGGCATCGTTCATCGAGCTTCGTGATGCTATATGTCAGTCATGTGGCTGGTCAGTCGGTCAGATGTCAAGCGTCTTTCTGTGTAATTCCGGGTGGGAGAAGCAGAAAGAGGTCACCCTTGAAGATATGGGTGGTGATGAGCTGACAAGAAATCTCTACCTGATGAGAGATACGGCTCTTGCTGACCTGATGGAGCTGAAAGGCCAGCGTATGCTCTTTACTTTTGACTATCTCACCGACCGTTCTCTTTTCATGGAGCTTACGGATATTGATCCGTCAAAAAATCTGATTGATGCTATATGCTCCTATAGTAAGGGTGATGCTCCACAACAGGAGATCGACATTGATGATCTTGATCTGCAGAGTGACGCAATCGCCGCACTTGCCGCAGATGCCGAAATGGACATTGATGATGACGCTATGTATGCTGACGATTCGATTGACGGCTTAGACTCGGATATGTCATATGACGATTACGACAATATATACTGATAAGAAAAATTAATAATATGATAATTATCGCAGACAGCAGTTCCACGCGTACTGAATGGACGCTTCTTGACGGTGATGTCATAGTTGCACATGCTCTCACCCAGGGACTTAATCCATATTATCTTTCACGCCGAGAAATCAGCCATATCGTGAGACTGGGGTTGCCTGACGTGTTTTTCAAACGCAGATGGGAACAGATCTACTTTTATGGAGCCGGATGTGCGACTCCGGAACGAAACAAGATTGTGGAGCTGTCGCTGACAGCGCAGTTCCGTACGCCAGTCACAATCAACAGCGATCTTCTCGGATCGGCCCGTGGTCTGTTTGGCGATGGGTCGGGTATGGCATGCATACTTGGGTCGGGATCTAATTCTTGCTTGTTTGACGGTGAGAAGATTGTCTCAAATGTGAAGTCTGGCGGATTCATACTTGGTGACGAGGGGAGCGGAAGTGCATTGTGACGCCAGTTTGCGAGTGATTGTCTGCAGGGAATAGCACCGGATGAGCTTGCGG
>JAIDKP010000167.1 GCA_029051445.1 Muribaculaceae bacterium
GGCCATCACCGTGTCATCACCGACCTCAACATTGTGGGCTATCTGTATAAGATTATCGAGCTTCGTTCCGGCACCGATTCTGGTCGCACCCATAGTCGCACGGTCAACCGTCGTATTGGCACCGATTTCGACATCATCGCCAATCTCTACGATACCAAGTTGAGGTATCTTCTGATAGTGGCCGTTGACAGGAGCAAAACCAAATCCGTGAGCTCCGACAACCACACCCGAATGAAGAATACAGCGCTTGCCTATCTTACAACCGTAATACACCTTTGAACCGGCATACAGTACTGCCCCATCACCGATCTCACAATTGTCACCGACATATACCTGCGGATAAATCTTTACTCCTTTTCCGAGTTTCACATTACATCCGATATACGCAAACGCACCGATATACGCATCTTCAGGCACCTCGGTCCCCTCTCCGATATGACTCGGAGTCTCTGTCCCCGTCGGGTGGGCAACCATAGCTTTTGCAACCATCTCAAGCAGGCCGGTCATTGCCGCATAAGGATCCGGAACTCTTATAAGAGTCGGTTTTACCGGATGTTCAGCCTCAAAACTATCGGCCACCAATACGACCGAAGCCTCTGTATCATAGATATGAGGGGTATATTTAGGATTTGCCAAAAAGGAGATAGAGCCGGGACACCCTTCCTCAATTTTAGACAATGTGGACACCATAGCCGAGGGATCTCCCTCTACGCGACCACCGATCATCTGAGCAATTTGCTCGGCAGAAAATTGCATACTTATTCCAATTACATAATTTTATCCTGCAAATATGAGCATTATTTTCCTTTTTTCAAAAACAAACTTCTCCCACCAACCAAAATATACGTATATTTGCAAGCCGTTGAAGATCAACGCCACCAAGACCAGACACCAGACCTAATCTCCACTATATGAACAGATTACTACTATATATATTGATTACATCATGCATCTCGGCATGCGCCGCGTCGAAATCAGAACGCATTGTAATACTGCACACCAACGACACTCACTCGCAAATCGACCCGCTCGACAATGGCGAGGGAGGACTCCTGCGCAGAAAAGTCATCATCGACAGCATACGCGACGCAGAACCTAACGTACTTCTGATCGATGCAGGAGACGTAGTACAAGGCACCATGTACTATACGCTCTACAAGGGAGAAGTCGAGTATTCCACACTTGACATGCTTGGCTACGACATTGCAATACTTGGAAATCATGACTTTGACAATAAGGTCGAACAGCTATCTAAAAACATCAGCAAATCAAAGGTAACGTGGCTATCTGCCAACTACGATTTTTCGGGGGCTCCGGGACTTGATTCTGTTTTTGTACCGGCTGTCATCAAAGAGTTTAACAATAAGAAAATAGGCATTTTAGGTATCAACCTTGACCCGAAAGGCATGATCGCCGAAGGTCACTACGACGGAGTGACATACCGCGATGGAAAAACCGTGGCAGATTCAGTCGCACATGATCTCAAGAAAAATCATGAAGCCGATTATGTGATCGCGGTGACACACATAGGATATGACGGAAACATACTGCCAAACGATGTATCTCTGGCTTCAGACTCAAAATACATTGATCTGATTATCGGCGGCAACATCCACACATTGCTCGATCATGTAAAGCAGAATGCCAGGTTCTATTGTAAGCACCTCAATAACA
>JAIDKP010000168.1 GCA_029051445.1 Muribaculaceae bacterium
ACTCGGTGCCTGCGTGGTCGGACGTATTGCCTCACTTATGGCTGCCGGTCTTGGCTGTGATGTTACCCTCACGGATATCTCTCTGCCGACTCTCCGCTACGTGGCGGATGTTATGCCAAAGAATGTCAAGACACTATATTCGTCGCGCCATAACATAGAGCAGGAGCTTCCGACGGTTGATCTTGTGATCGGTTCGGTGCTTGTGCCCGGTGCCAAGGCTCCCAAACTGCTCACGGCCGACATGCTGCCGATGATGCGTCCCGGGACGGTGATCGTGGATGTGGCGGTGGATCAGGGCGGTTGCTTCGAGACCACACACCCGACGACTCACTCGGAACCGATATATACTATGGATGGTATTGTGCATTACGCAGTTGCAAATATCCCCGGTGCCGTACCTTATACTTCCACTCTTG
Organism: Muribaculaceae bacterium; assembly: GCA_029051445.1. Classification (GTDB taxonomy): domain Bacteria; phylum Bacteroidota; class Bacteroidia; order Bacteroidales; family Muribaculaceae; genus JAFLTL01. The sequence goes on from JAIDKP010000168.1 coordinate 417, forward strand.
CTTTGACCAATGCCACTCTTCCGTATGCACTCCGCATAGCCGATATGGGCTGGAAAGAGGCGTGCAAGGCTGATGCCGGTCTTGCCGAGGGTGTGAATGTGGTTGACGGCAAGGTCACTTTCAAGGGTGTCGCCGACGCGTGGGGTATGCCTTATCATAAGCTTGAACTCTGAATAATATAAACTTCTGAGATTCCCGGTGCGCATAATTCAGGCTGCTCCGGGAATCTTTGCTGATTAATCAATTATAATCCTGTAATGAAAAGAGGTCTTTTAGGTCTTGCTGCACTGGTGCTTGCTTCGGTATCGTTGAGCGCACAGACTACACTTGAGGAGATGGCAAAGTATCCGGAGCGGTGCGGCGGACGGTATTATGCATATCCTGTGACAGAAAGCGCCAACACTCCGGCTCCCAAAGGTTATGAGGCGTTTTATATCAGCCACTATAGCCGTCATGGTTCCAGATATATGATTTCGGACAAGGATTATACCGGTGTGCTTGATGTGTTTGAAAAGGCTCATAAGGCCGGCGCCCTTACGGCTCTTGGGGAGGATGTGAGAAGGAGAATGCTGGTTGTCTGTGAAGAGGCCGAGGGTAGAGGCGGTGAGCTGACTCCGCTTGGTGCACGTCAGCAGCACGATATAGGTCAGAGGATGTATGACTCGTATAGTCGAGCGTTTTCAGAAGGGGCGGATGTAACCGCTGTGTCTACGGTTACAATGAGGGTGGCTCACTCGATGTTTAATTTTGTATTGGGGCTCAAGGAGCGTGATCCGCGACTGAATATACCGATGGAGTCAGCGCAGCGAAACATGAAATATCTGTGTCATTCTGAGCCGGTGTCATGGGAGTTTAATGATGACAAAGCGGAGCCTTGGAAGGCCCAACGTGATAAGTTCAAGGCCAGTATGACCAATCCCGACCGCCTGATCGGGTCGCTCTTTCATGACGGTGATTTCGTGATGCGTGCGGTGCGCCCCGATCAGCTAATGTGGGGACTTTATGAGGTGGCTTCAGATCTTCAGAATATGGAGGCCGATGTCACGCTTTATGATATCTTTGAGCCGGAGGAACTTGTCGATCTCTGGCAGGCGGGCAATTATTCATACTATGCCACCAATTCGTCGTATCCGCTGAGCCGTGGTGTGAATGTGGACAATGCGAAGAATCTATTGCGTAATATTGTCGAAACCGCCGACTCTTATATCTCGGAGGGTAAACATGGCGCTACCCTGCGTTTCGGGCATGACGGCAATATCACTCCTCTTGTGGCTCTGATGCAGCTTGAAGGGGGATCGGGCTATGAAAATGATCCTGCAGAGGTGTATAAGGTGTGGAATGACTGGAATGTTACTCCTATGGCTTCAAATGTGCAGATAGTGTTTTTCAGAAACAAGAAGGGAGATGTGCTATGCAAATTCATGCGCAACGAGCGCGAGGTGTCGATACCCTGTGAGACTGACATGTTTCCGTTTTACCGCTGGGATGCTGCCCGCGCCACACTCCAGCGCTTCATAGATACTCCGTCACGTGATTTTTTTCCTGAGAAGTACCGATTCTGATATTTTGAAATGTCTGAAATCTTGATTATCTTTGTGCGCAATAAAATTTCAATATCCGATGTCATTTATTGCAGACAGGGTTAAGATGGACGGTCTGACGTTTGACGACGTTCTGCTCATACCCGCATATTCAGAAGTACTACCGCGCGACGTTGATTTGCGCACCCGTTTCTCACGTAATATAACTCTCAATGTGCCTCTGGTGTCGGCCGCTATGGATACTGTCACCGAAGCCAAACTCGCTATTGCCATAGCTCGTGAGGGCGGTATCGGAGTAATCCATAAAAATATGTCGATCGAGGAGCAGGCTCGCCAGGTTCATGCGGTGAAGCGTGCTGAAAACGGAATGATCTATGATCCTGTAACGATACTGCGCGGAAGCAAGGTGCGTGACGCTCTTGCAATGATGGAGGAGTATCATATCGGGGGTATCCCTGTTGTAGACGAGAACAAGAAACTTGTAGGTATCGTCACAAACCGTGATCTGAGATTTGAGCGCAATCTTGATCGTCGTGTCGATGAGGTGATGACCTCGGAAAATCTTGTGACAACTTCCCAGACCACAAATCTGGAGGAGGCTGCCGATATCCTGCAGACACATAAAATCGAGAAACTGCCTGTTGTCGACAGCGACGGACATCTGATCGGTCTTGTAACATACAAAGATATTACCAAGGCCAAGGATAAGCCTCATGCCTGCAAGGACAAGCTCGGGCGTCTGCGTGTCGCCGCCGGTGTAGGTGTCACTCCCGACAGCATGGTGCGTGTTGACGCTCTTGTCGCCGCCGGTGTAGATGCGATTGTAATCGAT
>JAIDKP010000169.1 GCA_029051445.1 Muribaculaceae bacterium
CCTGTTATACATGCGTGCGTTCGATCGCTCGTCGCAGGTTGAGCGCATAGGCCGAGAAAGTCGCGATATACCGGCGTTGTCCTTCGGCATATATCGTGTCGAAAGCGAGCGACGACTTTCCGCTGCCGCTCAGACCTGTTATGACTGATAGTGTGTCACGCGGTATCTCCACATCTATGTTTTTCAGATTGTGGACGCGTGCTCCGGTCACTCTCAGATACTCTTTTTCTTTGTTGTCGTTGTGTGTATTTTCTGCCATTGAAAAGTGTTCAACGGGGAAATGCCGAGCCTGTCTTTGTATTTGACTCGATCCATTTTTTGTTAAATGTCTCGGGCTTCTGTTTTGAACGGTAGAATTTGTCTTGTTCGGGTATTTTCACATAATACAGTTTCCCGGTTTTGTTGGGAAGTGATTTCGAGCGTATCCAGGGATTGGCTTCGCGTACCTGCGCGTAGGTTGTGCCATGCTCGACCGCCCATGTCGCCCAGTCGGTGACCGGACCGTTGACTTCGACCGTATTGTATTTCACCGGCTGATAGAGCTGGTCGGCGCGAAAACGGAATCCATAGGCCTGCGGATCTTCCATGATGAGTTTTGCGGCCATGATGCGGAACAGATATCGTGATGTTTCCTCGACAAGATAGAGATCAAACGGATCTTCCTGCTGTTGGGCCTTTTTCTCGCCTGAGATGCGTCCCATGCCGGCATTATAGCTGACAGCCACGCTGTTCCAGTCGCCGTATTTGCTGTAGGCGTTTTTGAGAAAGCGACATGCGGCTTCGGTGGCTTTTTCGATGTTGTATCGCTCGTCGACCCACTCGTTCACCTCAAGACCATACTCCTTGCCAGTTGCAGGCATGAACTGCCACAGTCCGGCAGCCTTGGCTGGCGAAAGGGCTTTTGGATTCATTGAGCTCTCTATCGAAGCAAGGTAGAGCATATCGGCAGGAACGCCGTTTTTTTCAAGTATGGGTGCAATTACGGGGAAATAACGGTTGGCCCGTTTTAGCATCAGCATTGTCGTGCCGTGTGTATAGGTCATGGCCGATAGCTCACGGTCGAGGCGCTCCCACATGTCAAGACGGTCAAGACTGATCGGCTCGCCCCATAGCGTGATGCTTTCCGGTACGACAGGACTCTGTGTGATTGCCGTGACTGATTGTGTATCGGCGGTGTGGCCTGCCGGTTCGGGCTGTAGTGCCGCGTCGGTCTGTGTGGCGTTGAGCCACAGTCCGGCTCCTGCCAGAGCGACAATCGTTATTGTGAGTATCAGTTTGTTCATAATGTATATGTTCAGTGTGGGAGGAGGAGAGTGTTTTATCTTTTGCCGGCCTGTCTGATGAGTTCTGTATCCGGTACGATATAGATTTCAACACGGCGGTTTACAGCACGGTTCGCAATGTTGGAATTCTGACGCAGCGGCTCGCTGTCGGCCATTGCATAGCCCACGATCTGTGAGGGGTTGGCACTGTGTTTCTCAAGAAAAGTCATCACCGCCTGCAGACGCTCGGAAGTGATCTTGTTGAGGTAGGACTCCGAACCGGTGTCGTCGCTGTGCACAGCAACGATCACTTTGAAGCGTCCGGCCGTTTTCAGGTAGGCTGTGAACGGTTCAATGAGTTTTTGTCCCGAGACCTCAAGTTCTGTCGAGTTGGGAGCGAAGAGTTTTGATGCCTGTATGGTCACGACCACGACTTCGCCCTGCCGCTCGGTTTCGACGCGGTAGCCCTGTTTCAGTATATTCTGTGCCTCGCGAAGCATATAGTCGGCAATGAACTTGCGCTGCTTTTCAGGAACAGTCGGAAAGGCCAGATTCTGGGTTTTGGTGACGTTGTGTATATCTATTGCCTGGGCTTCGTCTTTTTTCTTTTTGTCGGCATTGGCGGTGGCGGTTGCCATGAGCAGCATTGTCACGCAAAGTAGCCTACATATCGCCGATCTGATCTTCATAATCAAGTTCCGCTTTAACGATTACAGGAGCGTCGGCTATATCTATCTTGGCGAGCTTGTCGCGGCGCAGCATCTTCACCACATATTCCACAAGCTCTTTCTCAATGTCTTCGGTATCATCATCGTCGTTGTCGGGATCAAGCATGCCGTTCTGTTCGTAATAGTCATACATCATGTCTATCACATTGAGAATCTCGTCGGCAGGATATTTTTTATCTCCGAGTCGGCTGTTTATGAAGTCGACCGCTTTGTTTTCGTCAAATTCCATGTCTATATAAGTGGATGAGAGTGGGTTGTTGATGGAAGTCAGAGGTCAAGCAATCCGTCGGGCAGTGTCATGCCTACGATGTGGTTCTGCTCGTCGATATGTGTCACAAATTCATCGGCTATAGGGATGCGCACGGTTGATCCGTCGGGACGCTCCACTATAAACAGATAGTTGAGTGTAGAGGTGTCGATATCGGTTATTTTGCCTACGGTCTTGTCGCCCTCTTTCACGGTGTATCCCTTCAGAGACTCGGCATACCATCCGTCGGCCTCATTGTCGTCTATGTCGAGATCTTCGCGTAGGGCGAATATTGGTTTCAGCGACAACATAGCAGCCTGGCGCTCATTGCTGATACCCTCGACAGTCAGCAGCACCGATGATCCTTTGGGTCTCTCCGATTCCACAAAAAACGGCACAGGGATGCCTTCGATGTCACAGAAGATGCATCGCAGTTCTGTAGTGTCGAGTCCCTCATAGTCAATCGTTGCAGTCAGCTCACCGTTTATACCGTGGGGTTTTGCGAACTGACCGATCTCGATCAGGCTGTCGCGCGTTATCATTTGCGGTGACGCTTTTTGGTGGTGGGCGGTACGATTCTGAATGTGTGCAGACGGTGCAGTTTGGGATCAAGACGAATCTCACCGTGTGTCATTTCGGCAATGTCGGCAAATATGCGGGAATCGTCTACCCCGTCGGGGGTGATTGCAAGAAGCGACTTCTTCATCTGATCGGCGATCATGAAGATGAGCTGATCTTTTTCATCGCCGGCAGGAAGAGATGCGGCATAGTTCATCATGCGTTCCACCATGCGGCCGTAGCAGCGGTATTTCACGTTGCCCTGGGTGATCTCTACCTTGTCGGGTTTCGATGACAGCTCTTCGGCGTTGACAGTGCCTTCCGGCCAGTCTATGTCGGCGGAGAATCCGCTCATGATTGCCAGATGATCCCAAAACTTGCTGTTGTCACCCGGGGTCTCACGCAGCTGCGGGAACAGTATTCCCATTGTTTTCACTATCGCAGCTGCGGCCGCATTGCGTTCGCTTCGGTCAGGTAGTGCGAGGCAGTAGTCGAGCATGCTCTGGATATTGCGTCCGTATTCGGGCATGCGCAGCGTTTTCTGGTTTGTATTGTATGTCAGCATTGAGTGTTTCTATCGTTATTTTGCAATTGCGTAAAGTTACAAAAAATATTGCTTATAAGTATACAAGTCGGTATAATTCAATATAAACCATGTTAAAAGCCGATTGCAGGTCAGGATGTTATATCATTAATATATGAATATATGGCGAGCCGGAGGCGATATTGTCGCCTTCGGCTCAAAAAGATGCTTATGCAATATGTTGTGTATGACTATGATCAGCGGGTGGCGATGGTGTTGTAGCGGTTAAGTGTGGCAAGCGATCTCATGTACTCGTGTTCAAGCTGTAGACGGGCACGGGCGGCATCGAGAAAGAAGTTCAGTTCCTCAAGATAGCGCAGGTTGTCGAGTTGTCCTCCCTGGCGCGCTATGGTGAGCAGGCTGGCATAGTTGTCATCACCGAACACGTCGGAATAATCATTCAGCTCGATTTTCATCGAGGTTACCGATGTGCGCAGAGAGCGCATGCCTGCAATTGCCGAGAGGTGTGTGGCATCGGCCTCGATCCGGGCCGACAGTGCGTTGGCTTTGGCGCTGTTTGCTACATGGCGTCGTGAGTAGACAGGCAGCGTGATCGATGCACTCAGACCGTTGAAGGTCTCTCCACCTTCGCGCTCAAAGGCGTATCCGAGTGAAAATCCCGGACTGCGTGCCGCCAGAACTTCGGCTTTGCCGTCAAGGACATAGGCTTCTGACTGCGCCCGTAGCCATGCCAGACGGGGATCATAGGAGTCGATAAGTTTCTCGTATTCTTCTTCGCTCAGAATATTTCCCTCGGGTATCTCGGTGATACCGTTGATAACGCTGCGGCAGTCTCGACGGCCGGTCACAGCCTCGAGCCGGGCATAGAGGTCGTCGAGTGTGCGCTGTGCCTCACGTAGCGACGATGCTGCTGAGATGCGTCCGATCTCGATCTTTTTCACATCGAGTTTGGTAAGTTCGCCAAGCTCATATCCTTCGAGGTTCCCTTTTTCAAGTGCGCACATATGGTCGAGGATCTTCTGCTCTACTTCTATCGTTTTTTTCTGATAGACGATGTCGATCACAAGTTGCTCGACTTCAAGGATTTTGTCGGCAACAGCCGATTGCTCGAGAAGTTCGGAAGCCCGTGTGCTTGCGTCGATGGCCTTTGCGCGTGCGCGGTAGACTCCGGGCCAGGCAAACT
>JAIDKP010000017.1 GCA_029051445.1 Muribaculaceae bacterium
TCTCAGGGCAGTCAAAGAGCGGGAAGGCTTCTGTGCAACGGCAGCGCCGCGAGGCTGCCAGCACTCTGAAGCAGTCGACCGCGAGGCTTGAGAGCAACCGGCAGGCTACGGCGCGGCGTCTCGCAGAATTGTCGGCTCTGACGGCCGAGATCGAGGAGCTTGATGCGGAGATCGCCAAGGCTACCGGTGAGATTGCCAGAATGGATACGGCTATCGCATGTGTCGAGGATACGATCGTGATGCTTGATGCCAGGATAGCCGACATGAGTGCCAAGTATGCCAAGGCTCTGCGCGGCGCGCACCGTAGCCGCGGGAGCATGTCGGAGCTGGCGTTTGTGTTTGCTTCGGATGAGTTCGGGCAGATGTGGCGTCGTTATCGCAATATCCGCCAGTTTTCGCAATGGCGTTCCCGCCGCGCAGAGGAGATAGGGAAGGCAAAGGCGGCTCTTGAGCTTCAGAAGGTCGAGCTTGAGCGTATGAAACAGTCGCGTGTCGCAAAGGCCAAGTCTCTTGAGGAGAACCGTGACATGCTGAAGTCAAAGCACAAGGACAATGACCGCCTTCTCGCTCAGCTGAAGCGCGAGCAAAGGCAGATAAAGAGTATCATCGCCCAGAAGCAGAAGGAGATAAACAGTCTTGACAGGGAGCTCGAGCGGATGATTGCCGAGGAGCAGGCGCGTGCCGAGGCTGCGGCCAGAAAGGAAGCCGCATCTGCACGCCGTACAGAAAAAAAGGCAGATCGTGAGAGCGTGTCGGGCGATTCAGGCGAGCGTGAGGAAACGCGCCATGATGTTGTGAAGGAGACTGTTGAGGAGGTGGTGACAGTGGTAAAGACCGATGAGAAGGGTGAGGCCACTACCCGGCGCAGCTCTTCGCAGCTTTCGGCCGGATTCAAGTCGGGCCGTGGGCGTCTGCCCTGGCCTGTCGATGGGAAATACAGGGTTGTCAGGAGGTTCGGGCGTCACAAGCATCCTTCGCTTCCGATGGTCGAGACGGATAATCCCGGCATCGATATCGGCATTACTTCGGGGCGGTGGGCCAAGTCGGTCTATGAGGGTGTTGTATCGGCAGTTTTCCGTCAGCCCGGCTACAACAATATCGTTATGTTGCGGCATGGCGACTATATCACGGTCTATGCCAATCTTGAGACTATATCGGTGGGCAAGGGTGACCGTGTCGGTGCCGGCCATCCTCTCGGAGTGGTCGCGTTTGATGAGGATAATCCGGGTATGCGTGTGTTGCATTTCGAGATACGCCGGGAGAAAGAGAAAGAGAATCCTGAAGCGTGGCTTAAGTAGTCTTGCGCCGGCGTTGCGTTATGCAGGCGCGGGAGGGGTAATTTAACATTTGTTTGGGATCGAGTGCCTTAAACGGGCTCGCTGTCGTGGTAGTTTTGCCGGTGAAAACGGTGGGGCTACCACTGTTCATGTATATGCTTGTGGTGAATAATGAAGTAAATATTTTATCTAAGGCTATGGAATACACACAGGAGAGGGATCGGGATTTTATGGCGGCTTATCGCCGCGAAATGCGGCGTGCGTGGGAGGAGCCTGGTGAGGTTGATGCGCGGGAGCTTCTGCGCAGGGCCATCGAGGGTGGCGCGCCGGCGTTTTATGTGGAGTTTGAATATGCCCGTCGTGGTGTATCGGCTCGTCTGAGACGCCGGCTACGCAGCCGTCATCGTGATCTGATGCGTCCCAAGCGTCTGATATGGGAGGATCTGGCCGATCGCGTCGAGTGGGAAATGCGCAGGTCGCGCGTGACGCTCCGGCTTGCAGACGCTCTTGCGCGTGTGCTTGCCGATGGCGGTGCCCCACGGTTTTATATCAGCTGCCGCACCGCCCGCCGCATAGTGGAGAGAATGAGAAATGAATCACAAAGAGAGACCGGGAATTATGAGTGAACTGAGAAATGATGTTTTGTTTCAGCTGTCGGTGCAGTCGGTGCTCGACAGAGTTTATACTACTTCTGCGATGACTGAGCTTGCCGGAGTAAGGGGTGAGAATGGTGTGAGATACGGCCGTATCACGCGTGATCACGAGCGCTTGCTTCTGACGATGGTGAAGGATGCCTGCTCGTGTCTTGCGATGGAGCTGATATCATATCTGTCGTGTTGCCGTCTTGATGATGCATGTCTTGCCGACGGGAAGGTTGATTTTGTCCTGAAGCTTCCCGAAGGTCTTGCCGATGGAGTGGCTATGTCGCTGCGCCGCCACATGGAGCATGCCGTGGCATTGAATGTGCTTGAATCAGTCTGGCTCGGGCATGATGTTGATATGACGGAGTATTACCGTGGCCGTGCGGTTGCGGCTGTGTCTGCTGTAAAGTCGTGCATACGCCGTATGCCTGTGGGGCCTCTGCGTCTGGTGTCGCACTGGTAGCCCGGGATTTTGGCGGTGTTGGCCGTAATGGAGTTTTTTTGTAGTTTTGGGGTATGTATCAGCGACTGGAATGTGTGGCTTTGCGCACGATCAAGCACAGCGACCGCAGCTCGATTCTGGTGGCCTACAGCCGCCAGCTTGGGCGCGTGGGTCTTCTGATCGGAGCGGGCAGGGGCGCTTCGGCGGTCAGGGTGCGGGCTCTCACGATGCCTATGGCTTCGTTTGAGTGCGTCGCATCGGTTGTGCCCGGGCGTGAGCTTTTTCACATAAAGGATGTGAGGCGCGATGATGGGGTGCATGAGAGCGGCCCCGGTGATGCGGTGAGGAGCGCGGTGGCTTTTTTTATGGCCGATTTTCTTGGTACAGTGCTCCGCGAGCCTATGGCTGACGAGCCTTTGTTTTGCGGTGTAAGGGAGGTTTCGCGCCGTCTGTCGGGGGGTGATTGCCGCGGCATGGCCAATCTTCATATCGCCTCTCTGTCGTCGCTGACAGTGGCCATGGGTATCGAGCCTGATGTGTCGACCTGGCGTGAGGGTCGTTTTCTTGACATGCGCGAGGGGCGTTTCACGGTCTCTCCTCCTTCTGGTCATAGCGACTATCTTGACCAGCGCCGGTCGCATATGGCTTACCGACTCAGCCGCATGACGCTTGACAATGCCCGTTTTTTCAAGTTTTCACGTGAAGAACGCAACGAAATCCTTTCTGAGCTGTTGAGATATTACGCCCTTCACGGATACAAGGTCGGTAATCTTGTGTCGGTCGATATTTTGAGGGATTTGTTCTGAATCCCTATCTTTGCACAATAGTATGACTTTTCAATGAGCAGTAAGTTTATATATTCCGACGAGAAGGACCGCAGCTACGGTCTGACCGGTATGGCCGTGACGATGGCCGTATGGAGCGACAATGACAATATTCTGGAGATCAATCTTGACCGTGCCGACGAGCCGGTCGCTTTCACTCCCGATTTTTATTTTTCGGGTAATCCGAGCTGTTCGGCCAAGGATGTGTGGGAGATGATGGCCAAGCATTTCCAGCTTGCAATGGGTATGGCTCAGGGTAATCTTCTCTGCCGTCGTCTTGTCGCTCAGCATGTGATGCCCGGCGATGACGAGGCCGAGGCTCTGCGTGCGGCTGCCCGGCAGGAGGGTCTTGATGCGTGCGGTCTCGAGAAAGATGAAGTTGACGCGCTTTGGAGCAAAAGCTATCGTTCGCTTGTGAGGGTGTTCGGTCATGGCGGTGTCGGCACTATTGTCGAGCGTTTTGCTTCGGAGCTTCAGTCCCGCCGCCGCCTTGACAGGTCTGATATCGCAGATCTTCTCTCGGAACTCGGCCGTCTCTGACATGTGGCGGAGTTTGTGTCGTGCGGCGTGCTTGGTTCCGCTCTGGGGTTGGACCGTTCTTACGGTCGGTGCCGTGCTCTGGCTGACTCTGTCGCCTGATCCTCTTCCCGAAAGTGATGTGAGGTGGTTTGACGGTGCTGACAAGATCGTGCATGGCCTTATGTTTCTCGGGATATATCTTTCAGTCATTTTTGACATCAGCCGCAAGCGTGTGCTTGTGTCACCGGGTGTTTTGCCTGGTGTTTTGAGCCGTGTCAATCTTGCCGGCTGGGTTTTGCTGCTTGGCGCTTTGATCGAGTTGCTTCAGCCTTATAGCGGGCGCACGTGTGATTTTGTTGATTTTGTCGCCGATGCTTCGGGCGTTTTAGCCGGTTTTTCTATATCGGGTGTGCTTATGCGCCGTCTCTGGGGATAGGCGGTGTTTTTTTGGGGTTGGGGTGACGGCTCTTTTTTCTTTTGAATTGGTATGGGCGTGGTTTTGTATGGAGAATGCAACCCTATAAAAACGAAAGTGCGTTGCTTCACAGCAACGCGCCTCCCTCATAACCAAAATTCAAGTTTATATGCTTTCTATGTCTAACAAAATCGGTCCGCAAACGGCGTCTGCGGCCGAAAAAGAGTTGTTGATTAATCTCTGACCACAAAAATACGATAAATAAAAGTGATTGTAAAGTAAATAGC
>JAIDKP010000170.1 GCA_029051445.1 Muribaculaceae bacterium
AGTCCAGAGATGGTACTCGACTGTGTTCTCACCGTTCTGGCCGTGAACTACAGTACCCTTGTAAACCATGATCTTACCGGTGTTCCACTCACCGTCACCCTTGAAGTTCTGGGGATTGGCGGGAATCATGTCGTAGAGCGACGAGCTCTGGCGGTTGCCGTCCTTGCCGAGTTTTGCGTCGGGGTGGTTGGCATTGTCAAGGATCTGATACTCGGGAGCCGAGATATAGATGGGCTCCATGCGGGGGTTACCCTCTTTGTCCTTGCCCTGAATCTCCTGTGCAAGCACAAATACGCCTGAATTGGCACCCTTGGAACCCTTCCAGTCAAAGAGAAGCTCGAAGTTCTTGAACTTCTTTGAGAACACGAGGTCACCGCCGTCGCCTACCTGGCCTTCGCCACCGCCTGAACCGATGAAGTGGATTGCATCCTGGTCAATCACCCAGCGGCCGGGAATGGTGTCCTTGCCATAACCGCGCCAGCCCTTCATGTCCTTGCCGTCGAAGATCACATAGTAACCCTCGGCGTCCTGCGGGAACTGAGACAGGTCGATCTGTTCATTCTCGATTACAGTGTATTCAGGTACTGCGGGAGCCTCTGCCTCGGCAGCAGCATCGGTAGCAGCCTGCTTGTTGCCGCCGCATGATACCATTGCGAAAGCAGTGGTTGCAGCAGCCATCATCAGAAACTTGTTCATAATACTATTTCGTAAATGTTATTTTAATTTCTATTGTCTGTTACGCAACTTCCGGCCTATCAGATTTTGGGCATCGGGGGAAGCGACCAGCCTTCACGGTAGTTGTGCTTGATAAGCTCGGCTGCAAACTTGCGGGCGTTCTCAGGCTCGGTCCAGTCCTTGTTGAAGGTCGGGTGTCCGTCCTTGATGGTGAAGCCGTCTCTGATAACCGCACGAACAGTTGCGTTCTCGGGGATGTTGGTGAACTGCATGTTCGGGCCATCCCAGTCGAGAACCTGATTCAGGCCCTGCAGACGCACTGCGAGTACGCCCATGACAACCATTTCGTTGAAAGGACCTGCCTCCGAGAAGTCAGAAGTTGTGAGCACACGGTTAGCGGGGCTCTCCTTACAAGCGCGGATGAAGTCCTCCTGGTGGTGGTTGTTGGGAACCTCACGGCATACCTTCGGAGCATTGGGAACACGACCCGAGAGAAGATACGGATTAACACCGTAGCAACCGCAGATGAGAGTGTCCTTAGTACCGTAGAAGATAGCGCAGCCACCCTGATCGTTGAGATTCTTGCCGGCGGGAAGACCTGCGGGACGCTCGGGAAGGATACCGCCGTCATACCAGTAAACATCAACCTCAGGCATAGCTACCTTAGGCTCGTTGTGACGGGCGGGGAAAGTGAATTTCACGCGCTCTGCATTCGGGCAGGACTCCGAGAGAAGAAGTGTCGAGCTACCCTCAACCTGAGTGGGATAACCGAGCTTAAGAGCCTTGAACACGGGGTGAAGGATATGGCAGGCCATGTCACCGAGAGCACCTGTACCGAAGTCCCACCAGCCGCGGAAGTTCCACGGAGTGTAGATAGCGTTGTAGGGACGCATGGGAGCCGGGCCGATGAAGAGATCCCAGTCGAGAGTCGAGGGAATCTTGTCTGCCTTGGCCGGACGCTCCAGACCCTGAGGCCAGATAGGACGGTCAGTGAAGCACTCTACCTTCTTGACCTCGCCGATCTCACCGTTCCAGATCCATTCGCAGATCTTGCGCACACCTTCGCCAGATGCACCCTGGTTACCCATCTGGGTAGCTACCTTGTACTCCTTGGCGAGGTTAGTGAGAAGACGTGACTCATATACTGTGTGGGTAAGAGGCTTTTCGCAATATACGTTCTTGCCGGCGCAGATAGCCTCGGCTGTCACGATAGCATGAGTGTGGTCGGCGGTGGCGCACATTACAGCGTCAGCCTCCTTGATCATCTCCTCATACATCTTGCGGTAGTCCTTATAGCGCTTTGCGTTGGGATAGCGGTCGAATACGCCGGCGGCATACTTCCAGTCAACGTCGGCAAGACCGATGATGTTCTGGCTCTCAAGACCACGGAGAACCGACGAGCCACGGCCGCCGATACCTACACCGAGGATATTGAGCTTATCGGTAGGAGCGGTGTAACCGGCTGCCTTACCAAGAATCGATGCCGGAGCCACTGTGAGGCCCAATGCGGCTGCAGTACCTTTCTTCAGGAAGCTGCGGCGGGTCATTTCGTTATTTGACATAGCAGGAATTTATGTATAATGAATTAATTATGTTTTTCTATCTCCTTGACAAGAGATCATTATGTACGCTTTTAAGGCTTAGGCAATTTGCTTTTGTTCAATAGTCCGTAGCCATTGGTCATCTCGCGGCGGCGCTTGTGGATTTCTGCAAGTTCGTCAAGAGTGCCTATACAAGGCTCACCGTTGACGGCTGCGTTCTCAAGAAACAGCCATGACCATTCCGAGGCCCTTGCGGCATCGCGGAATGTCGGAAGATCCTTGTGGAGCCGGCCGCTGATTATCGACTCGGCGAAACGGTCGACCATGCAGTCGATATTCTTGCCACCATAAGGCTTTTCGATGCGCTCTGTACGTGTGACACCATGAAGCTCTACAACCGCAGTCTTGAAGTCATGGGTCATTCGGGCGATGCCCTTGGTTCCGATTATATCTATATAGGAATTATGCGTCTGCACCGCCGACAGCTGACCATAGACATGACCTTGGGTGATATCAAACATCACGCCGTTCTCAAACACCCCGTGAGCCTGGAGAAACCAGGGATCTTTATACGACCACATCCTCACCGCCTGGGCATTCCATGTCTTATAGTCGGCGCCGGCATACCAGCGGGCGATATCTACATAATGCATACCGCAGTCATGAAACGACGGCCCCTCACTCTCATGCCCCTCGCCGGGAGCAAGACCGGGAGTCAGATGACAGACACGCAAAACCGCAAGATCGCCGATCTCTCCACTGTCGATAAAATCCTTGAGAGTCTGATGATACCACGAATTACGCAAATAAAGATTCACCGTCGAAAGAAGGCCTGATTTCTCAAACTTCTCGACAATCTCCATCTCCTCCTTTACATTGGCACCGATCGGCTTCTCTGCGATCACATGCTTCCCATATCTGATTGCCTTCTCTATCTGCGTCGGCCGCGAATCCGCCAGCGCGCAAAGCGATACAACCTCGACTTCCGGATCCGAAAAGACAATATCCTCGTCATCCGTTACCACGGCGTCGGGTGCAAGCACGGAAGCTTCGGCACGGCAAGTCTCAGAGACATCACATATATAAGCGACATCCCAGAGATCACTCTGCTGGAGAGCATGGAGGTGCATGCCTCCCATGCGGCCAAAGCCTATGATTCCTATTTTTATTCTCTTTTTTTCCAAAGCTGCAACATGTGACTTCTGACACACATACGACAACAAAAGTAAATAAACATTCCTTTATTTACAATAAAACACACTTCAATTTTCAAAAATTTCTTCAAAAAACTTCATTTTACATAATTACGTACTGCAAACGGATAATCTACATCTTATCAACACTCTGTTGAAAACTGATAGTCACATGTTGATAATTATTTATTCGCCGCGAACGTTGCCTGTTACAACAGGTTGTATTAATTTCGCGGTGTGAAAAATCTACAGCTACATATACAATACCTTGTAAGGCGTCACGACTGCGTGACAATCCCGGGATTCGGTGCGTTTATCGCAACGACAATACCGGCATTGATCGACGAACCCCGCAGACTGTTCATGCCACCGGTAAGATATATATCGTTCAATAGCGAGATTACGCACAACGACGGACTCATCGCGGCATCCGTCGCAAGACGCGACGGAATATCGTTTGAAACCGCGTCTGCAATAGTCGACAAAGCCGTCGAACAGCTCCGGCGGGAAATAGCGACATACGGTTCTGTAGACTTCGGCCCGGTCGGCACAATCAAATCCGATGAAAAAGGACTTCTTCAGTTCACGCCGGCACCATGCCCCGACTTCGTCAACCCGTATTCCGTACTGTCACCGGTTCTGTTTCCGACCGCAGATGCCGCCGAAGAGGCACCGCGCAAGCGCCAGCCGCGCATCATACGCATAGGCACATCAGCACTGCGCATCGCAGCATCTGTCACAATAACTGTCTCACTTGGAGCACTCTTATTTGTTCCATTGCGCGACAGTTCGGCTATTCCGATCGTAAAAGCGGCAATATGGCCTTCCGAAAAAAAGACTGAAGAAATCGTAAAAACATTCGACGAGCGGCAGCAACCCGACATTCAGCTGATATTCGCGGAAGCACCCGACCGATCCGACGAAACCGACTCAATCACACCGCCAACAGTGACCGAAGCCTACGGAGTTGTTGTAGGAGTATTCTCTTCTGCTGATAAAGCCGAAACTTTTATCGCAGGACGTCAAGGACTTTCATGCGGAAACGACCGTCGAGGCTTCACAAGAGTCTACGCCGCGACCACAGCCACAATGGAAGAAAGCGCATCGATAGCCGCGCGGTTCCGCAACTCAGGAGAGTGGCCGGAAGCATGGCCAGCAAAAATACAGTAACACGATTCCCGCGGCAGACGCAGGGAATTCACCCTTTATAAAGCATGAAAAATCTGCATGACCTTCTGACGAACCGTCGCAGCATACGCCGGTTCACACAGGATGCCATACCACACGAGGAAGTAAAACTCATCATCGATGCGGAACTCATCGCTCCATATTCAAAAACCAGTCGCACATCGCACTTTGTACTCGTCGATGACCCGGTCACACTCGAGCGCCTGAGCCAGTGCCGTCAGGCTGGAGCAGGACCTGTGGCAAAATGCCGTCTTGCAGTAGTAGTCTGCGCCGATTCATCACTCACAGGCCCGTGGATCGAAGATGCGACAATTGCAGCCTCCTATATTCAGCTTCAGGCTCAGGACCTCGGACTTGGCACCGTTTGGATTCAAGTTCGCGACCGCTTTGACGCAGAAGGAATACCTGCCGACGAAAACATACAGAACATACTGGAAATACCGGAAACAATATCCATCGAGTGCATCGTGGCAATCGGATATCCCGACGAGAAAAAGAACCCGCAGAATCTCGACAGACTCCTTTGGGAAAGAGTCCACATCGGAAAATGGAAACCGGAACAGACCGAAGGCTGACACCCGACACCGTAGTCATAGGAACCGGAAACGTCGCCACAGACATCGCCCGGTTTCTTGCCGGCTGCCGACGCCTCAAAGCCATTGCCGCACGATCGATCGACAAAGCCGATGCCATAGCCCGCATCCACGGAGTTCCGGCATACGGGCTATATACTGATCAGCTCCCTGAGGCAAAGTTCTACATCTGTGCCGTCACCGACCCTGCAATACCCGTAATAGCCGCATCGGTTCCCGACAACGGAGCCATATGGCTGCACACTGCCGGATCAGTGAGCATAGACATCTGGAAAGGCCACCGCCGACACTACGGCATACTTTATCCCCTGCAGACAATATCGGCACGCAGACCCGTGTCGCCCGACACTGTGCCATGGCTCACAGAAGCCGACTCCGATTCTACACTTGCACTCATCGACGACCTCGCAAAATCAATGGGAGGATACTGCATCGAGCACAAGACAAGCCATGAGCGCGCTATGCTTCACATAGCCGCGGTATTTGCGTGCAACTTCACCAACTACATTCTTGGCGAAGCATTTGAATTTCTCGACCGGAAAGAAATTGATCCGGCTATACTCAAGCCGCTCGTCATGCACACCGTCGACAACGCATTCTCTGGCCGATCGCCTCACGAGCTACAGACAGGACCGGCCGTCAGAGGCAACCGGGCCGTTATCGAGACACACATAAGCCGGCTCCCGGCCGAAGCCGCTGAGACATACCGTTTCCTTTCCGAGAAAATATACCGCAAACACCATCCGCAACAACAATGAGCCGTACCGATTTTGATCTCACGCGCATAGAGGCATTCATCTTCGACATCGACGGAGTATTGTCGCCGTCGACGGTACCAATGGACGGCAACGGAGTGCCGCAGCGCATGGTCAACATCAAAGACGGCTACGCCATGCAGCTCGCCGTCCGCCACGGTTATTTAATCGCAATCATCACCGGAGCCGACACACCGTCAATAGCCACGCGATACCGCGCGCTCGGCATCAACGAAGTCCACCTGAAAGCATCTGTAAAGCTTCCGGTACTCCGCGACCTGCTCGACCGGCACGGCATCTCCCCCGACAATACAGTATACGTTGGAGATGACATACCCGACCTGCCATGCATGCAGGAAGTCGGACTCGCAGTCGCGCCTGCCGATGCTGCCGTAGAGATAAAAGAAATCGCGCGCTACATCTCGCCCCGCGATGGAGGCTACGGTGTGGCACGCGACATAATACGTCAGGTCATGATTGCACGCGGCGACTGGATGGACGACCGCAGCGCATTCGGGTGGTGATCAGCCATTAAGTGATTCCAATATGGTCTGAAGCTCTTTGTCTGTCACTGTCAGACGACGGCGGCATTCCTCGATCAGAGCTGCCGCGCGACGTGTATTGGCCGTAAGGCGGTCAATGTCACATGCATCGCTTTGCATCTCGCGCAAAATCGACTCGATCTCAGCAAGAGCCTTTCCATAAGTCAGTTCCTCTACCGGCACAGGCGTTTCCATATATATTCCTCTTTTTTGTTTTTATTCCGTTACCGACACGATCTCGCCGTCGTGCATACACGTTATGAGTTTCATTCCCGGCGACACATCTTTTGCCGACTTCAATGCCACGCCGTCGACAAGGGTTATCGTATATCCCCTTTTCAGAGTATCCTGAGGCGAAAGGGCATCAAGCAGCGACTTCTTCGACTCGAGAAGCGCCCTCTGGCGGCTCACCGCACCGCTCGACAACATCTGTAGCCGCTGGGCAAGACCGTCGAGACGCTGAAGCCCCGGAGCGATACGCCGTGCACTCAGATTCCCGACCGACGAAATCGCTCTTTCAAGCTGCGTCTTCCTTCTTGCCATATAATTGGTTGCGACAAGAGGAAGAGATGCGTGAAAATACGACAGCTGCTCTCGCTGTCCCGAGACACGCTCCGACACCGTCACATGCAGTTGCTGCGCCATCATCTTCAGTTTGTCGAGCTGCAATGAAGCCTGCTGTATCAGCCATTCGGCAGCTGCGGTAGGAGTCTTCACCCTCATGTTGGCCACATAGTCAAGCACTGTTATATCACGCTCATGACCGATGCCGACTATCACCGGCAGAGGGAAACATGCTATACGCGCAGCGAGATCATAGCTCTCGAAAGCCGCAAGATCACTCGTCGCGCCGCCGCCACGTATTATAACCACACCGTCCCACTTGTCGGCCTCCGACTCAATAGACTCAAGCGCGGCAAGCACGGTAGGCACAGTGCGTTCACCCTGCATCACAGCCTGAAACAGCTGCGTCTTAAACCTGAATCCCGCGCTGTAAAGCTGATGCACGAAGTCACCGTAGCCGGCGGCACCCTGTGCCGACACCACTGCGATGCGGAGCGACGGGATACCCCATTCGAGTTTCCTGTTGTCCTCAAGAATTCCCTCCGCCTTAAGCTTCATCAATATCTCCCGGCGCCGGCGCACAAGATCGCCCATTGTGAATTCCGGATTGATATCCGTGATGACAAGCGACATGCCGTACAGTGGATGCATGCTCACCGAAGCCCTCACCATCAGCTTTATACCTGATTCGAAACGCTGCCCGGTAGCATTCTCGAACTTACCGATGATACTTTGCGCCACATTGGCCCATATCACGGCACGCGCCTTGGCAACAGCCTGACCGGAATCATTCTTCTCGATCAGCTCCATGTAGACATGTCCGCGGCGGTTCACATCACTCAGCTCGGCTGTCACCCACACGTTCTGCGTGCCGGGATGACTGCCGATCAGATTGGCGACAAGGCTTGTCAGCCTGTATAGACTAACTACCTGCTGGCTCATTTCCATTTATCACGTACTATCCCCTTGCCGGCTTTGACCTTTGCAGTCATAGTCCGGCTCACATATGGAGAGACTTTTTCAAATTCCTTTTCCGTGATCACTGATGCTACCGTAGGCACAAACGTCACAGTCAGAGTTGCCGGATCAAATGTCGCAGATGCGGTCATAAAACCGAGCGCGTTCTCGACATCCTCCGTGCGGTTCTCTTTTCGGGCCGACGGAGTGACCCAGTCTGCGATCACACCGCTGTCACATGAATCGAGAAGATCCCACGCCGGCCAGCTGTAGAGTTCGACCCGGCTGTCAGGAGCCGGAAGATCCACTGTTTTCACTACAACTATCACCGTGTCGCGGCCATACTTGACAGGCGACATAGTCATACGCCCGTTATCCGATGTCGTGAACTCTATCTGCCCGTCAGTCATGGCAGTCACGCGTGCCTCGCCGTTAAGCGATGTAGCCGATGCGGTTGCCATGCCGCCTTTGAAATAGTCCACCATATCAAGACGGGTATTCTTGTCAAGCGTCGGAAGCACCGATACCGGAGCCTTAATAAAAACCAGCGGAGCAGTTATCTGAGCCGAAAGCACACCCGACCATGCCGATCACACCAGCAGGACAATGG
>JAIDKP010000171.1 GCA_029051445.1 Muribaculaceae bacterium
GATATCATGAACATGATTGCCGAGCTTCCTGATCCGGAGCCTCAGAACCCCGATTTCGTGAAGTGTCTGAAGGATCGCCAGAAGTTTGCGCTCAATGAGGACAATGGTTTCCGCAGCAGTACGATCGTGAATCAGGGCGTTGTTGCGTTGCGTCTGAACCGCACTCTTGAGTTTGATCCGGTGTCGATGACATTTATCAACGACGAGGAGGCCAACCGACTCATCGATCAGCCGTGCCGTGACGGCTGGAAAGTATAATGGCCGGTTTAAGCAATTACAACAATCATGTTTTGACTAAGTAAATTATGAGAAAAATATTCATATCGGCATTGCTCGCACTCCTGACGCTTCCCGGCATGAGTCTCGGGGCTCAGGACGCGCGCAACCGTGCGGCCTCTACTA
Organism: Muribaculaceae bacterium; assembly: GCA_029051445.1. GTDB lineage: Bacteria > Bacteroidota > Bacteroidia > Bacteroidales > Muribaculaceae > JAFLTL01. Next base: position 403 of record JAIDKP010000171.1, read on the forward strand.
TCGTGGCCGACGCTCTGGCTCAGCTTCCTGCTTCACGCCAGAACAATTATAACGCCCTTATGGGTGAACTCGCGGGTACGGGTACAGAGGGTGTGCTCCAGCTCGCATCGATGCTTGTGCCGGCCGACAAGGGGCAGAACAATATCGTGGAGTATGCGCTTAACGGTATTGTAAGTTTTGTCGGTTCTGACGCAAACAATCCGAACCGTGCGGCTGTGCGCAAGGGGCTTATTGATGCAGCTGAAAAATGCACCGACAATGCCAACCGCGCTTTCCTCCTCACGCTGCTTCAGCGCATCTCGGCTCCAGAGGATGCCAAGGTGTTTGAGAAGTATCTTGGTGACAGCTACATGCAGCAGTTTGCACTCAACGGTCTCGCAACTGTGCCCGATGGCGGTGCTGCTATGCTTGCGGCAATGAAGAACGGTGCCGCTCCGCGCGCCGACATGGCACGTGTGGCCGGTTACTTTGGTCTGAAGGATGCAGAACCGATCCTTCTCTCATGGATTCAGGGCGCCGATGCCAAGACGCTCGATGCGATCTACTATGCGCTCGGCCGTGTGGGAACATCAAAATCGCTTCCCGCGCTGATGAAGGCCGCCAAGGCTTCAAACTACGAGTGGGGTAAAGACAACTCGGCTACCGAGGGACTTCTGACTCTTCTCAATACAATGGTAGACAATGGCGAGGGTCAGGCAGCAGCAAAGGCCGCCAAGTCGCTCATCAAAAACGACAAGGATTATGTGAGCAGCTCGGCAATGCGTGTCATCTCCAAGGTCAACAACCGTGCGGCTCTTCCGCAGCTTCTTGCCACGATGAAGAATCCGAGCCGTGCAACCCGTTTCGACGCACTGCGCAACTGTGAGCCGTGGGCCGATGAAGTTGTGTATGCCAAACTCGCCGAGATCGTGAACAACAAGAAGGAGAATCCCGCAAAGCAGGATATCGTCAACTGGTTCGGTGCAAACCACGTGTCGTCGCAAATCGGCACTGTAACGGCTGCCATGAATTCTGCCGACAATGAGCTTGCCGAAGCTGCCATACGTGCGGCCGGCCGCATCGGAGGCGATGATGCCCTCGACGCTCTTGTGGCTCAGCTGGCAGGCGATCACGCTGATGCAGCTATAGCCGCTCTCCTTGCATTCAATGGCAAGGTGAATCCAGGTATCATGCAGGCTCTTGACAACGAGGCTATTCAGGCTGCGGCTCTCGGCATCGCATCGAAGCGCCGCATGACGGAGGCTGCCCCGAAGGTATATACGCTTCTCTCGTCGAGCAACAAGGCTGTGAGCGATGCCGCATACTCGGCTCTTGCAGGTGTTGTGACAGCTGCTGATTTCGACCGTCTCAGCCAGATCGCAGAGAAGGACGGTGGCAAACATACCGCCGATCTCCAGGCTGCAATGAAGTCTTCTCTGAGAAATCTTCCGGCTGCAGACCAGTATAAGAGGGTTAACGCCAAACTCGCAGGCTCGTCAAACGCTTCTCTCTATTATCCGTCGCTTGCACAGGTCGGCAACTCGGAGGCTATCGCCACACTGGCCAATGGCTATGAAAAGGGTAACCGCAAGGCTGCGTTCGACGCTCTGCTTACTGTCGACAATCTCGAGATGCTCGATCTCCTTTATGATATCGCTATAAAGGATCAGGCCAATTCGGCTCCTGCGCTTGACCGCTACAACAAGCTGATCAGCCGCTCTGATCTCAACAATGTGAGAAGGTATCAGCTTTATCGCAAGGGACTTGAGGCAGCCAAGGACGTGCACGTGAAAAACCGCCTTATCGAAGGTCTTGCCAGAACACTTACATATCCTGCACTGCTTGTTGTGGAGAACTACACGACTGATGCAGGTAACCGTGAGTATGCGGCCGAGGCTATCCGCACGATCGTGTCGAAGAATCCCGATTTCGGCGGTGCGGTTGTCAGTGAGGCTCTTGACAAGGCTGCCGCTGCTTTCCAGGCAGTGGGCACTGCCGATGCCGGATATGCGCTTGATGATGTCAAGGGCATGAAGTCGCGTCTGCCTGAGAACGGATACAACGACGTGCTCGCCGGCAATCCTGCTCTCAAGCCTGTCGCTATGAATCCTGAGGCTGCCAAAACTGCCAAGAATGCTGCAAAGAGAAAGGCCGAAGCCGCAGCAAAGAGTGCCGCAGCCGGCTGGACTCTTAGCAATAGTGTGCTTGCATATAACGGCACAGAGCGTTCGGTTATGGCTCTTCCTGCCGATTATGAGAACTTCGAGATGATGCTGGAATGGAAAGGCAACGGCGCGGTGGGTGTGCGCTCTATGGAGCAGATCAACCTCGGCGGCGAGTCCTCCGGAGTCTTTTCGGCCAATGCCGGCAACGGTGTAGAGCACAAGGGTGCCCTCAATCCCGAAGGTGAGTGGAACAGCCTGTATATCAAGGTCAACAATGACCGTATCACTGTGGTTGAAAACGGTGAGACTGTCATGAACAACGAGACCATGGTGAATCCCTATAAGGAAGGCGAGCCAGCCTATACGACTGGAAATATTCTCCTTATCGGTGAAGGACAGCCGCTTGAGATACGTGAACTTTATGTGCGTCAGCAGCCGTCGACTCCTGTTACAGAGCTTTCTGCCGAGGAGGCTGCCGACGGGTTCGAGCTTCTTTTCGACGGCCGCTCCATGCACAAGTGGACCGGCAACAAGGTCAATTACACTCCGGTAGACGGTACCATCTATGTCAACGCACAGTATGGCAGCGGAGGCAATCTCTACACTGTCGACGAGTACAGCGATTTTGTTCTGCGCTTTGAGTTCATGTTTGAGAAAGAGGGCGTAAACAACGGTATAGGTATCCGCACTCCGATGGGGGTCGATGCTGCTTACCATGGCATGGAGATTCAGGTTCTTGACCATGACGCTCCGATCTACAAAGGTCTCCGTCCCTATCAGGTGCATGGCTCGGTTTACGGCATCATCCCGGCGAAGCGTGTTGTGTTCCCCGGTCTTGGTGTGTGGAACACTGAGGAAATCCGTGCGGTCGGCGATCACATCACGGTGACTGTCAACGGTGAGGTTATTCTCGACGGCAACATCCGTGAGGCTACGCAAGGCCACAATGTTGCTCCCGAAGGAGAAAAGAGCAATCCGTATACAGTCGATCATCTCAATCATCCCGGTCTGTTCAACAAGAGCGGTCACGTGGGATTCCTGGGTCACGGTTCGGGCATCAAGTTCCGTAACGTGCGTATAAAGGATCTAAGCAAATAACAGAAAGTCAAGACGCATGAGCGCCAACAGACAGGAAACATCTATCAACGGCAAGCCCGCTCCTTTGACCCTTGTGGTCATCGGAGCGGGTAACCGCACTTCCAAGTATCTTCATTATATACTCGGTCATCCCGATGAGGTAAAGCTTGTCGGCGTGGTAGAAATCAACGATCTCCGCCGTCGCAAGGTGGCAGAAGAAGCCGGCCTTAAATTATCGCAGTGCTTCCGTGATGTAGATTCTTTTTTTCTTGATCCGGTAAAGGCTGACGCTGTGCTGATATGCACTCCGGAGAACGCACATTTCCGCCCGGCTATGCTTGCGCTTGATCATGGCTATCATGTTTTGCTTGAGAAGCCGATAGCGCAGACTCTCGAGGAGTGCCGGGCTATAGCGGAAAAGGCGAATAGCCGCGGACTTACGGTGGGAATATGTCATGTGCTTCGTTATCATCCATATTTCCGGAAGTTTAAGGAGCTGATAGATGGCAGAGAACTCGGCGAGATTGTGTCGGTCGACCATCGCGCGTCGGTGGGACTGGATCGTGCGACACATTCCTATGTGCGCGGTATTTTCAACCGTGAGGAGAAAACTAACCCGGTTCTGTTGTCGAAGTGCTGTCATGATGTCGACTTCATCGTATGGCTTATCGGTGCAAAATGCCGCCGTTTGTCATCGTTTGGTTCGTTGCGTTGGTTTACTTCATCGGCGGCTCCAGAGGGAGCGTCGGAACGCTGTATTGACTGCCGTATAGAGCGTGAATGCCCGTATTCGGCAGTAAACCTGTACAAACGCCGCGGAGAATGGACCAAGAATTTTGATGTGCCTCCCGGCAGTTCTCTTTCGGATGTCGTGGATAAGGAGCTCGAGAGCGGAGCGTTTGGCCGCTGCGTGTATCATTGCGATAACGATGTTGCCGATCATCAGGTGCTCTCAATGATAATGGAAAATGATGTGACGGTGAACCTGTCGATGGACTTCTTCACGCTCGAGGATCATCGTATCACACATATCTGTCTGACTCATGGCGAGATTTATGGAGATGAAAGCCAGATAACGGTCAATGATTTCCGTACGCGCACAAGCCGTATATATGATTTCCGCGATCTGGAGGGCACTCCGTTTCATGCCGGGGCAGATCTCGAGATAATCCGTGATTTTGTGAATACTTTGCGTATGAAGAAACACGGTTCGTTGCTGACAGATATCAATGATTCGATCGAGAGTCACCGCATCTGTTTCAATGCCGATGTCTCGATGAAGCGTGATGTATCGATAGGATAACAAGTGTGATCAGGGGGGAGCTCAGGTTGTAACCGCGGTTTTGCCTTGTGTTTCAGGGTGTGCTATTGTCCCCGAATTCATGCGCTTTTTCACGAGTTCAATCGCTTCTTTTCCTGTCATGCTGTCTATGTCGAGTCGAAGGACTGCTACCCGGCTGATGCATTGAGAAATTTCATCATCAGAGTCTACTCCCGGAGAATATTTCTCACACAGAAGCAGCAGGCCTTTTATCATCTCGTCGTGATCAGTGACGATATTAACAGTGCCTTTTATAATGACGCTTCGAAAACAGGTTGTGAATTTTTCGGGCAATATCATATCCTGTGAGACAACGCAGAAAGAGCAACGATTGTCAGCTGTTATACACTCTATTTTATGGCCATCGACGGCGCTATGGAAATATATGCATCTGTCTCCGTCGTAAACGTAGCTTATCGGCACGCCGTATGGCTCCCCGTCGGGATCCAGCAACGACAAAATGCCGTTTGTTGCACTGTATAGGATTTCTTTTGTAGATTGCTCGGAAAGCAACTGTCTGTACCGGCGCATTTTTCTTTCCATTATCCCATAATTTTGAGTCCGACAATTGATAGAATAAGCGTGGTCAGGAACAGTATGCGCCAGAATGTAGCCGGCTCATGAAAGAAAATAACTCCAATTACCACGGCTCCAACCGCTCCAATGCCTGTCCATACGGGATAAACAGTTCCGATCGGTAGTCTTTCCGCGGCTTTTGCCATCAGAAACATGCTCAGTGCAAGAGCAGCGAGGAATCCGATCCACCACATTGTAAGCTCATGACCTGTAGCAGTCTTGGTCTTGCCAAGACAAAATGTAAAGCCGACTTCCATCAGTCCGGCTAAGATAAGTATAATCCAGCTCATAACAGATTATTTAACGTGAGTTCGACGAAAATCAAGTTGTTTAAAATTTGGATTAGCGATAAAAGTATTAAATTTAAATTGTTTAATTTCAAGTAAATATCTTTGTTGCTATGTTCGCTTAAGACAAAATTACGGAAATATTCGTAATAGCAGATGAATTCTGCAAAGATTTTTATGCGATGCTCACGACTCTTTCATTTATGAATTTTGCCGAATTATACCCTTTAGGGTGTGCTCTCAATAAAGATACAAGAAATGGTGTGGTTGATTTATACATAGGAAAAGGGTGGGGCATCTTTTGCCATTGTGTGATGCAGAAATAGGCAACGATTTAGTAACGAAGCTTTGTCTTTTACCGTACTTTTGAAGTCTTGGAAGCAGGACTTTCGGCAATAAAAAAAAGCTACAAATCATTGATTTGTAGCTTTTTGTCCGTTTGCTGACCATTTCTGTCCAGCACGTTCAGCGGAGAGAGAGGGAATATAACCTATATAATCATAGCTAATCATGTATTGTCAAAATGCTCTGATAGCAAGGTGTTTATAAAGAATAGATAAAATAAAATTTCTTGGAAAATATTTGCATATCTCAAAAATCGGGTGTAATTTTGGGTGTAGATTTTAAACTTAGGAAAAATGAAAATATCAAATGCATCTAGGGAAGCTTTTATAACATACATAATAGGTGAAGAGAATGGAGGATTATGGAAATCTCGGACAGGAAAACAGCTTGTGAGTTTATTCCAAACATTGGGCTTTAGAGATGACACATATGACGAAGCAAATGGAGGCCTTCCCAAATTGGGTAGATCAGAACTAAACACATCTAAGAAGAACTATGTAAAAGATAGACTTAAAAAGATAACAGGGGATAATCTCAAGAAACTAATAGAAGTTTTAATAACAGAATCTTCTGATCCTGCTGCAGCTGTAAGCCAAATAAATGCTGTGCTAGTAATGGATAATATCGGATTAACAATTGATGACAATGGTATTAATTGGATTGGTATAGACATTGTTCAAAAAATTGAGAATGAAGTAGCATTTCGAAATAATGAGAACAAAGTTCTAAATGCTATAAACAATGCCAAAGTGTCTATTTTAGTTGCGATGGCATGGTTTACCAATGAAAAAATTAAAGAGGCATTGCAGCAAAAACGGATGGAGGGACTTCGCATTGAAATCGTAATCTTTAAAGATGGAGTTAATGGGGCTCATGGTGTTGATTTATCGGAATTTGATTGTGTGGAAATAAGAGGTACTAGAGGTGGTATAATGCATAATAAGTTTTGTGTTATAGATAACCAAAGAGTTCTTACCGGAAGTTACAACTGGACTACTAATGCAGAATCAAGGAATGATGAGAATGTCCTTTTAACAAGCGATAACGATATGGCTACTAAGTATTCTATAGAGTTCCGAAGATTAAAGCCCCTGATATAATTTATGAATCTTAAACGAAATATCACCTTTCAGCTTGAGTCGCGCAAGAAAGCGGGGCAGCCGATAACTGAAAACGTACCCATCAGGATGAGGGTTGTTTTCAGCGGTAAACGTATCGAATTTACAACAGGCTATCGAATTGACGTTGCCAAATGGGACAGCGAGAAACAGCGAGTAAAGAATTCGTGCACTAATAAGCTCAAACAATCGGCAAGTGAGATCAATGCTGAATTGAATCGATTTGATGCCATTATTCAGGACATCTTTAAAGAGTACGAGCTTCAAGGAACAATGCCTACCGTTGATGATGTGAAACAGCTTTTTAATTCTCGGATTGCCTTGAAGCAAGATGAAGAGCCGCAGGAAGAGATAGCTGTACCTCAAAAATCATTCTGGGAAATATACGATGAATTTACAAAAGAGTGTGGTAGACTGAACGACTGGACACCGGCGACCTTCGGAAAATTTAATGCTCTTAAGAACCATCTCTTGAAATTCAAGAAACTAAACTCTTTTGAATACCTCACGGAGAAGGGTCTTAATGACCTCGTTGATTTCTTCCGTAATAAATGTAATATGCTTAATAGTACTATTGGGAAACAGCTTGGTTATCTCAAATGGTTCTTGAAGTGGGCTGCTAATAAAGGCTACCACACAAATATGGCTTATGCCGCATTCAGTCCAAAATTAAAGAATACGCAGGCAAAAGTAATTTTTCTGAATGATGAGGAATTAGATAAAATCAAGTCTTTTCAGATACCGGAAACAAAGCAGTATCTTGAAAGAGTCCGTGATGTCCTGATATTTTGCTGCTACACCGGATTGCGTTACTCCGATGTCGCAAACCTCAGGCGAAGCGATGTCAAGGAAAATCACATCGAGGTGACCACTGTCAAGACAGCCGATAGCCTTATTATTGAGTTGAATCGCCATAGCAGAGCAATCCTCGAAAAATACAAAGATGTAGCCTTTGAAGGCGACAAGGTCCTTCCAGTCATAAGTAATCAGAAAATGAATGATTATATCAAGGAACTTGGAAAACTCGCAGGAATAGATACTAAAATCCGAATCACACAGTATAAGGGACACGATAGGATAGATACCATATATCCTAAGTATGAACTTCTTTGCACACATACAGGACGAAAAACCTTTATCTGTAAGGCTCTTTCATTAGGAATACCGCCAAACGTAGTAATGAAATGGACGGGGCACAGTGATTACAAGGCAATGAAGCCTTATATCGACATTGCCGACAGCATCAAAGTTAATGCAATGAGTCGTTTCGATTGATTCCCTGTGCGTTATAGATGTATTATGAGATTTTTTTGTTAATTTTGCCATATGAACGAAAATACCCCTATACC
>JAIDKP010000172.1 GCA_029051445.1 Muribaculaceae bacterium
ATATGATAGTGGATCAGGCAGTGAAGATACTCACCAACGAGCCGGCCGACATCTATGCCAACGCCACTTATATCCCCGAGGACTCGATGAACGACGACTACGCCGCCTACTGGACCGACGAGCGTGTGGACCGCGTGCTTGACGTGCTTGAGAAATACGGTATCGCGCTTGAGATCTCGCCACGCTACAGGATACCGAGTCTCGACGTGATCAGGAAAGCCAAGCAGCGCGGCCTGAAATTCACGTTCGGCACCAACAATGTGGATGCCGACTTCGGCAGATGTGAATATGCGATAGAAGCTGTCGAGGAGTGCGGCCTGACCCCCGATGACATATGGTTCCCGTCGATGGGCACCCGCCGTGGACGCAAGGCCGTTGACTATAACCACTTCGGCAAGAAATAGATCACAACCGTCGTAGAGGCGTGCGCATCCGTCATAAAACCATACCCCACCCTGTTCGCTTTGCTCACAGGATGGGGTTAATCTCCGGCTACGCCGGGTTGCGGCATCTGCGATGCCCCGGTGCAACTCATGTCGCGCCGTGCTGCGGCTAACAACTGCCACAGGGGCGAAGCCCCGACTTCTTCAGTAACCGCGCCTGTAAGGGCGCGGAAAGGCCGCAACACCCACACCAAGCCCGCAACGCGGGCGACTCCCCCCCCATCCACACAACGTTGCATCATCACTGTCAATGCCTGAAAGGCATTAAAAAACATTAGCCGTGACGGGAGCCGCGGAGCGGCGTCACATAAGTAGCACCGGGTGAGCGAAGCAAACCCGGTGTACACCGCATATCCTCACAGAGCTGCAGCGCAGCGACACATGTGTGCGCATTTTGTTTCGCAGCTCCGCAGCTCTATATTGCCACACACATCCACACCCCTGTCTCCGTCGAAGACGGATTATAATACCAAGCCCCATGTCGAGCGTAGCGAAGGCATGGGGTAAAGAAAGATCCAGTGATACACCTTTATGTAAAGAAGGAGCCGACACATGCGTGTGTCGGCTCCTGATATAAAGTAGAGATATTCACTTCCTATTTACCATACATATGGCGTTGAATTGCCAATGGGTGAGATAGGAGTCGGATTGTTGTCCAGTTCGTAGTTGTAGTTGCCTTCGGTCTGCACGATGCACCAGTTCATCCATTCGGGAGTGGTCTCAACATTCCACTGATACAAATCGACGTGGTTTGTTCCGGCATAACTGCGAATAATGCCTTTCTGGAGGCGCTTGATGTCAAGTGT
>JAIDKP010000173.1 GCA_029051445.1 Muribaculaceae bacterium
ACACTCATGCTATTTTCGCGGATCACGGTGCGCGATATAATTCCGCCATTCCACGACTCCACAATGCTGCGAGGATGGCGCACACGTATCGGATTCACAATCTCCAGACCCACCGTAAGACGATCATCCTTAAGCATAGTGCGGCGAAGACGCAGACCCCACATGAAATCCGACATACCCGACGGCATACGGCGCGTATAGAGTTCCGGAGTCTTGCGTTTCCATCCGGCAGCCGCCATAAAAAGCATCTTGCCCGGCAACTTCTGACTCAAGCTTCCGAAAACCGAATAACCCCATCCCGCCGAACGGTCACCATTGTCAGGATTATTCACCGTAACATGGTCGGCACTCGTGCTTAATACAATCGATGTGCTACCCGAAACACTCCACCTTGCATATACCCCTCCGTGGGCATGACGCCGACGACCGGCATTGGCATAGCTCGAATAAATATGATCGCCGTCAGTACGCTCCACTGCCACAATCTCGTTGTCGGCGAAATAATAGCCCGCGTCAGCGTTGACCGAGAGCCTCGCGCCAATGAAGCTGTAGTTCACGTTCACATTGTTCTACCTGACGCTTTTAAGACCGGGATTACCCTCCGATGACTTTTTTCAAATTGCACATTCGTCGACCGCCGAAAGCTGCCACATTTGAACCCACACACCAGACAATGAGCGCCGGAAGGCGCGATGTTATTGTACCCCCGGGGACCGCATGGAAGCCTGGGGCACGTCTCAGAGAGGCGATGTAATCCCCCACACATACGACAAAGGCCGTCTCGATCCGAAGATCTCGACGGCCTTTACGGTCTTTACCGACTTGCTGCTGATTACTCTGCGGCAGGTGCTTCTGCTGCGGGTGCCTCAGTTGCAGGTGTCTCTGCGGCGGGAGCAGCCTGAGAGCCGCTGCCGCGACGTGAGCGGCGGGTGCGGGTCTTCTTGGCGGGAGCTGCATCCTTGAGCAGGTTCTCGTTGTAGTCCACGAGCTCGATCATAGCCATCTGAGCGTTGTCACCCAGGCGGTTGCCGGTCTTGAGGATACGTGTGTAACCACCCGGACGGTCGGCGATCTTCTCAGCGATCTCGCGGAAAAGCTCTGTGACAGCATACTTGTTCTGGAGGTGGCTGAACACCAGACGGCGATTGGCCATGTTATCCTCCTTGGCCCGGTTGATCAGGGGCTCTGCATACATGCGCAGAGCCTTAGCCTTGGCCAGCGTCGTGAAAATGCGCTTACGCTCGATCAGAGCAATGGTCATGTTGGCCAGGAGCGCATCGCGATGAGCCTTCTTGCGGCTGAGATGATTGAATTTCTTATTGTGTCGCATCGCTGTGTTTACTCTTTGTCAAGTTTGTACTTTGAGATATCCATTCCGAACGAAAGGTTCAGACGGTTCAGAAGGTCGTCGAGCTCCGTGAGCGACTTCTTACCGAAGTTACGGAACTTCAACAAGTCATTCTTGTTGAAAACAACAAGTTCACCGAGAGTCTCGACCTCTGCGCTCTTCAGACAGTTGAGAGCACGCACCGACAGATCCATATCGACAAGCTTCGACTTGAGGAGCTGACGCATTCTCAGCACCTCCTCGTCAAACTCCTCGTTGGTCTCCGTCTCAGGAGCCTCAAGAGTGATCTTCTCGTCCGAGAAAAGCATGAAATGATAGATCAGAACCTTGGCAGCCTCCTTCAGAGCCTCCTTCGGGTGAATAGACCCGTCGGTAGTGATCTCGAGAAGAAGCTTCTCATAGTCGGTTTTCTGATCCACACGGAAATTCTCTACCGTGTATTTCACATTCTTGATCGGCGTATAGATCGAGTCGATGGCGATGACGTGGATATCATCGATACCCTCGGCATTCTCATCGGCAGGCACCCAGCCGCGACCCTTGTTTATAGTAAGCTCAATGTTGAAAGAAGCTGAAGGATCAAGATGACAGATCTCAAGATCCGGATTCAGAACCTCGAAACCGGTAAGCACCTTGCCTATGTCGCCGGCCTTGAACACCTCGCCCGAAACAGGGATAACGACCTTCTCTGTGTCGACGCCCTCGGTTATATGCTTCAGATCGACCTTCTTCAGATTAAGGATGATGTTGGTAACATCCTCCTTGACACCGGGAATCGTGTCAAACTCATGCTTGACACCGTCGATCTTGATCGAAGCAATGGCATATCCCTCCAAAGCCGAGAGCAGGACACGACGCAATGCGTTGCCCACAGTGATGCCGTAGCCCGGCTCCAACGGCTTGAACTCAAATTTGCCGAAGAAGTCATTGGACTCAAGCATGAGAACCTTGTCGGGTTTTTGGAATGCTAAAATTGCCATTGAGAGGGGATTTGTGAGATTATTACTTAGAATACAGTTCGACGATCAACTGCTCCTTGATGTTTTCAGGAATATCCTCGCGTGCGGGCACGTGGAGGAACTTACCTGACTTGCTTGTCTCATCCCACTCAATCCACGGATACTTGCTGTGGTTGAAACCTGCGAGATGATCGGCGATCACCTCAAGGCTCTTAGACTTCTCTCTAACACCAACTACATCACCGGGCTTAACCTGGTAAGAAGGGATATTGACCACCTCACCATTGACGGTGATGTGACGGTGAAGAACAATCTGACGGGCTGCGGCACGCGTCGGGGCGATACCCTCGCGGTAAACAACATTGTCAAGACGGCTCTCGAGAAGCTGAAGAAGAAGCTCACCGGTGATACCCTTCATGCGGGAAGCCTTCTCAAACATGTTGCGGAACTGCTTTTCAAGCACACCGTAAGTGTACTTTGCCTTCTGCTTCTCACGCAGCTGCACGCCATACTCCGACGTCTTGCGACGCTTGTTCTGGCCATGCTGGCCCGGGGGGAAATTGCGGCGAGCAAGCACTTTGTCTTCACCGAAAATCGGTTCGCCGAATTTGCGGGCGATTTTGGACTTTGGTCCTGTATATCTTGCCATTTTGGGTCGGTTATCTTTTGCGATTCAGAAAATATGAGACGGGGAAATCAATTGCAGCCACACCACACGTTTCTCGATATGCACCGATAAGACAGTCGCTGTCAGGGTGGATGCCGCTTGCCGGCGGAAAATCCTTAATTCCTTTAGTCACGCACGTTCCTACTTAAAACTCCCGCGGGGCTTCGTCGAGTGCAGCCGCGGCCATAGAGAGGTGATCTTGATTATGGCCCATCCACTCCGGCGGTTCCTCCGGTCGATGAGGTTGGCAGTCTGTGCGCTGTTACCTGATTTTCTTCTGCAGTGCCGGCCCGGTCGGTAGCTAATGTCAGCGTTGCGGGCGCGTTCCGGCGACTCTTATATCCTTCTCGCTTATTTAAGACTTAAATTTCTTCACATTTTGCAGCCTGCACAAAACACCGGGAAAGCCGGAAGCGCCGCGCAGACGGCATAGCAATGTTTTAATTACACACGACGACGCTTGGGAGGACGGCAGCCATTGTGGGGAAGCGGAGTCACATCAATGATCTCCGTTACCTCGATGCCCGATCCGTGGATCGTACGGATAGCCGACTCACGTCCGTTGCCCGGACCCTTCACGTAGGCCTTAACCTTGCGGAGACCCAGATCATATGCAGTCTTGGCGCAATCCTGTGCTGCCATCTGAGCTGCATAAGGGGTATTCTTCTTGGAACCCCTGAAACCCATCTTACCTGCCGAAGACCAGGAAATAACCTGACCCTCACTGTTGGCGAGGCAGACGATAATGTTGTTGAACGACGAGTGCACGTGCAGCTGGCCTTCGGCGCCCACCTTCACGTTTCTCTTCTTCGCTGCGACTGTTTTCTTTGCCATATAAGCTCAAGAATATATTACCTTACAATTTACTTCGTTGCCTTCTTCTTGTTGGCCACGGTCTTCTTGCGGCCCTTGCGGGTGCGGGCATTGTTCTTCGTGCTCTGGCCACGTACCGGAAGACCGATACGGTGGCGGATGCCACGATAGCAGCCGATATCCATCAGACGCTTGATGTTAAGCTGGATCTCACTGCGCAGATCACCCTCGACCTTGTAGTCGGAGCCGATCACTTCACGAACCTTGGCGGCCTGGTCATCTGTCCAGTCCTTAACCTTGATGTCCTTGTCGATGCCGGCCTTATCAAGAATGCTGCTGGCCGCACTTCTGCCTATACCGAAGATATAGGTCAAGGCGATTTCACCTCTTTTGTTCTGGGGGAGGTCAACTCCCACGATTCTTACTGCCATTTTCTAACTTGACTGTAGAGTTTGGAATTTGCGGTAACCCCGATCAGCCCTGACGCTGCTTGTTCTTGGGGTTCTTCTTGTTGATGACGTAAAGACGTCCTTTGCGACGGACGATCTTATCGTCGGCCGACCGCTTTTTAATGGAAGCTCTTACTTTCATATCTAATTTAAGACGTTGTCTTGTTTGAGACCGGGAAAACCAATATGGATCTGCCGGTTATTTGTAGCGGAACGAAATACGGCCCTTGCTCAGGTCATAAGGAGTCATTTCAACCTTGACCCTGTCGCCGGGCAGAATTTTAATGTAGTGCATACGCATCTTGCCCGAGATATGAGCCGTCAGCTGATGGCCGTTCTCAAGCTCGACGCGAAACATCGCGTTTGATAATGCCTCGACGATCACGCCGTCCTGTTCGATTGCAGTCTGTTTTGCCATGAATTTCCGTTGCCGTCCGTTTACAGCCCGTTGATTTGTGATAATTTGACAAGATTGGTACTTCAGATAAACCTGTCACCCAGAGCCTCTGCGATATAGTCAAACGTCGTCAGCACCTCAGTGCCACCGTCGTGCACCGCCAGAGTATGCTCATAGTGAGCCGAAGGCTTGCGATCGCGAGTGCGGCATGTCCAGCCGTCGCTCTCGATCACAACATTCTTGCTCCCGAGATTGATCATCGGCTCAATGCAGAGACACATCCCGTTCTTGATCAGAGGACCCGTTCCGCGGCGACCGTAATTGGGCACCTCTGGATCCTCGTGCATCTTCCTGCCGATACCGTGACCACACATCTCCCGCACCACCGTATAACCGCGACGCTCAACATAAGTCTGAACAGCGTTGCTTATATCGCCGATACGGTTGCCGGGCTTGCAAGCCTCGATACCCTTGTAGAGCGAATTCTTGGTCTCGACACAGAGACGCCGGACATCATCGGCGACATCACCCACCATAAAAGTGTAGCACATATCACCATTGAAGCCGTCGAGCTCAACAACTGTATCGATACCCACGATATCACCCTCGCGAAGGCAATAACCCGAAGGAAAACCATGAACCACGGTCTCATTCACCTCAATGCACAAAGTGCCTGGGAAACCACCGTAGCCCAGACATGCCGGCTTACCTCCGTGAGCAAGCATATACTCCCGTGCCACACTGTCGAGATGACGCGTCGTGACACCGGGAGCGACCTGCTTTGCGACCTCGCCCATCACCTGACTGACGAGATCGCAAGCACGACGCATCTTTTCTATTTCATCCGGAGTCTTCAGATAAATCATCTGTCCCCTGTCAAATTCAATAAGCCATCGAGCCGGTAGTACGGCCTTTGATCTTGCCCTCCTTCATCAGACCGTCGTAGTGGTGCATCATCAGGTGGCTCTCTATCTGAGTAAGCGTGTCGAGAACGACACCCACCAGAATCAGCAGCGACGTGCCGCCGAAGAACTGGGCGAAATTCTGGCTGATGCCAAACACCCTTGCAAAAGCAGGAAGGATTGCCACCACACCAAGGAACAACGACCCGGGAAGCGTGATACGCGACATGATCTGATCAAGATACTCCGCAGTCTTCTTGCCGGGCTTGATACCCGGAATAAAACCATTGTTGCGCTTAAGCTGCTCGGCCATATCATTCGGACGAACCGTAATAGCCGTGTAGAAATAAGTGAACGCAACAATCATCACGAAGTAAACGAGATTATACCAAAAGCCATTCACATCTGCAAAGGTACGGAAAAATCCCGAACTTCCCTCATTTGTGCCAAATCCGGCCAAAGTGATGGGAATGAACATAATAGCCTGCGCGAAGATAATAGGCATCACACCGGCCGCATTCACTTTGAGAGGAATATACTGGCGCGCGCCGCCATACTGGCGGTTGCCGACAATACGCTTGGCATACTGCACAGGAACCTTGCGAGTGCCCTGAACCAGCAGAACCGCGCCCACTGTCACTGCAAAAAGCAGAAGAAGCTCCACGATAAACATCACCAGACCGCCCTCGCTGCCTGAAGCACCGGGAAGACGGCTTGTGAACTCATAGAATATCGCTCCCGGCAGACGGGCGATAATGCCCACCAGAATGATAAACGAGATACCGTTGCCGATACCGCGGTCAGTGATCCTCTCACCGAGCCACATGATAAACATTGATCCGGCAGCAAGAATCACAGTCAGATAAGCGACAGTCCAGAAGCCCATCGAAATAGCGCCTCCCGCCTGACTCACCTGCACCTGCAGGTTCACCAGATATGCCGGACCCTGCAACACCAGAATCAGCACAGTCAGATAACGAGTGTACTGATTCAGCTTCTGACGTCCGCTCTCACCCTCGCGCTGCATCTTCTGGAACGATGGAAGCACCATACCCAGAAGCTGGATAACGATCGAAGCCGTGATATACGGCATGATACCGAGAGCAAAAATGGAAGCCTGGCTGAACGCACCTCCCGAGAACATGTCGAGAAGCTGCATCAGACCACTGCTGCTCGTAAACTTAGACAAGGCATCGAGATCACTGGGCGAAATACCCGGCAACACGATATAGCAGCCAAGCCTGTATACAAGCACCAACAGGAGTGTCGCAAGCAGACGCTTGCGCAACTCCTCGATGGTCCAGATATTCTTTATAGTCTTAACGAATCCCATTGTCAACGCTTAGAGTTTGGTTACTGAACCGCCAGCGTCAACGATAGCCTTTTCGGCAGCTGCTGAGAAAGCATTTGCCTCAACCGCAAGCGCACGTGTAACTGCGCCATTGGCCAGCACCTTCACAAGCTGCTTCTTGTTGATGATTCCGGCCGACACCATGTCGCCGACAGTGATCTTCTCAAGATTCTTTGCCGTTGCAAGAGCATCGATCACGTCAAGATTGACGGCCTTGTACTCCACACGGTTGATGTTCTTGAAGCCGAACTTCGGAAGACGGCGCTGAAGCGGCATCTGACCGCCCTCAAAACCGATCTTGCGGCTATAGCCCGAACGCGACTTCGCACCCTTGTGACCGCGGGTCGATGTCCCGCCCTTGCCGCTACCGGGGCCACGGCCGATGCGCTTGCGTGAACGCACACTGCCAAACGCCGGCTGAATATTACTTAAGTCCATGATAATAGTGACTGTTTAAGGGGTTATGCCTCGGTCACTTTGACCAGATGACGCACTTTGTCAACCATTCCCATCACCGAAGGAGTATTTTCATGCTCCACAGTGTGGTTCATCTTATGCAAACCCAGTGCATCCAGAGTGCGCTTCTGAACTGCAGGGCAGTTGATGCGGCTCTTAACCTGGGTAATCTTGATTTTTGCCATTTTCGCTGAGTCTCTTTCGATTGTTCAACATTTAGACCTCGCCCTGACAGCTCAGCCCTTAAACACCTTCTCGACGCTGACTCCGCGATGCTGAGCCACACGGGCCGGCGAACGCATCTCACCAAGAGCAGCGATCGTAGCCTTCACAAGATTGTGAGGGTTTGACGAACCCTTGCTCTTCGCAAGCACGTCAGAGATACCTACACTCTCAAGCACGGCACGCATAGCACCACCGGCCTTCACACCGGTACCGGTCGAAGCCGGCTTCAGGATAACACGCGATCCGCCGAACTTGGCGGCCTGCTCGTGAGGAATAGTACCCTTGTGCACCGGAACCTCGATCAGATTCTTCTTCGCAGCCTCGACACCCTTGGCGATAGCTGCCTGCACCTCGTTGGCCTTGCCAAGGCCCCAGCCTACAATGCCATTCTCGTTTCCTACTACCACGATGGCAGCGAAAGTAAATGTGCGGCCTCCCTTCGTAACCTTCGTCACACGGTTGATTGCAACAAGCCGGTCCTTCAGGTCGAGATCGTTCGTCGTCTTTACGCGATTGTTCTTGTTTGCCATTGTCGGTTCAGAATTTTAACCCGCCTTCGCGCGCTGCGTCGGCAAGCGATTTTACTCGGCCATGGAAAAGATAGCCGTTGCGGTCAAACACTACTGTCGTGATTCCGGCCTCAAGAGCCTTGCGAGCGATCTCACCGCCAACCTTGGCTGCGATCTCACACTTTGTGCCCCCGGCCTCAAGACCACGCGACGAAGCCGATACAAGAGTCTTGCCTGCCAGATCATCGATAACCTGGACATAGATCTGCTTGTTGCTGCGGAACACAGTCATGCGCGGACGCTCCGACGTGCCCTCCTGCTTGCCGCGGATGCGGGCCTTGATCTTATTTCTTCTTTCTATCTTGGATTTCATGATGAAGTCGATTTATGCCCGTTCTTTACTTCGCTCCTGCCGACTTACCCGACTTGCGGCGGATAACCTCACCGACAAAACGGATACCCTTGCCCTTGTAAGGCTCAGGCTTACGCAGCGAACGTATCTTTGCACACACCTGGCCGAGAAGCTGCTTGTCATCGCTCTCAAGAATAATAAGAGGATTCTTGTTACGCTCCGTCTTAGCCTCTACCTTAACTTCGGGCGGAAGCTTAAGATAGATTGCATGGCTGAAGCCGAGCGACAGCTCAAGTACCTGGCCGGTAGCCGAGGCGCGGTAACCCACACCGACAAGCTCCATCTCCTTCTTGTAACCCGTCGACACACCCACAACCATATTGTGGATCAAAGCACGGTAAAGACCATGCTGCGAGCGGTGCTCCTTGTCATCGGTCGGACGGGTCACTACAACATGACCATCCTCAATCTTCACATCCAGGTCAGGGTTTACAGCCTGCTCCAGCTGACCCTTGGGACCCTTTACCGTCACCACATTGTCCTTGACGGTCACCGTCACTCCGGCGGGTATCTCAATTGGCGCTTTACCTATTCTTGACATAATTGAAATCCTCCTTTAAATCAATAAACATAGCAAAGCACTTCACCGCCGATCTTCTCCTCGGCAGCCTTCTTGTTGGTCATCACACCCTTCGAAGTCGAAAGGATAGCGATACCAAGTCCATTGAGCACTCGCGGCATATCTTTGTAGCCGGTATACTGCCGAAGACCCGGACGCGATACACGCTTCAGCCCCTTGATGGCATTTACGCGGTCTACCGGATCATATTTCAGCGCTATCTTTATCACGCCCTGCGTGTTGACACCGTCTATAAACTTGTAGTTAAGTATATAGCCCTGGTCAAAAAGGATCTTTGTGATCTCTTTTTTCAAGTTTGAGGCAGGCACCTCCACAACACGGTGACCCGCGTGGATAGCGTTCCTCAATCTTGTCAGATAATCTGCTATGGGATCAGTCATTTTGATTTGTTTGTTAAATTGATCGGGACACTCGACGCTCCCGACAATATTTAATTGCCTGCGCACGCCGCCTGTTATTTACCGGCGCGCTCCCCGGCCCGGGTCTACACCAGTCTGTTCTCCTGATTCGGAGCATGACAGGCATATGAATTATCAGTTGCTCTGCTTCTCTCGGCGCGCCAGGGATCATTAACAAATCCCCGGTCGGCCGCGATACTCTCTTGGTTGCTTACCAGCTTGCCTTCTTCACACCGGGAATCAGACCCGCCGAGGCCATCTCACGGAACTGAATACGCGAAATGCCAAACTGTCGGATATAGCCCTTGGGACGCCCCGTGATGCTGCAACGGTTATGCAGACGCACGCTCGAAGCGTTCTTCGGAAGCTTCTGAAGTCCCTCGTAGTCACCTGCCTCCTTGAGAGCAGCCTTCTTGGCCGCATAGCGGGCTACGAGCTTCTGACGCTTCACCTCACGAGCCTTCATGGATTCTTTTGCCATAGTTGAGTGCTCTCTTATTTAGCGTTCTTGAAGGGAAGACCAAACTGCTTGAGCAGAGCATAACCCTCTTCGTCGGTATTGGCCGTCGTTACGAAAGTGATGTTCATACCCATGAGCTTGGAAATCGAATCGATGTTGATCTCCGGGAAAATAATCTGCTCGGTCACACCAAGTGTGTAATTGCCACGACCGTCCAGCTTGCTGTTGATGCCCTTGAAGTCACGTATACGCGGAAGCGCAACCCTGACAAGACGCTCCAGGAACTCATACATCTTCTCGCGACGCAGAGTCACTCTCACACCGATAGGCATCTTCTTTCTCACCTTGAAGTTCGAGATATCCTTGCGCGACAGAGTTGCCACTGCCTTCTGGCCGGTGATAGCCGTAAGCTCATTGATAGCAGTCTCGATGATCTTCTTGTCCTGAGTTGCAGCACCCAGACCCTGATTGATCACAATCTTCTCAAGGCGGGGAACCTGCATCGGAGTCGTGTAGCTGAACTCCTTGGTCAGAGCAGGCACGATACGCTCCTGATAGTCTTTCTTTACACTGTTCTGGCTCATTGCTTGATCTCCTCTCCTGATTTCTTGGAATAACGCACCGTCTTGCCATTGTCATCCTTGCGGAAACCCACACGGGTAGGCTTGCCGCTCTTCGGATCGATCAGGCTCAGGTTGGAAATATGCAGAGGAGCCTCCATCTTGATGATGCCTCCCTGCGGATGCTTGGCGCTAGGCTTGGCGCTCTTCGAGACAATGTTTATGCCCTCCACGATAGCGCGACCCTTCTTGGGAAGCACCTCAAGGACGCGGCCCTGACGGCCACGGTCCTCGCCGGAAAGAACATAGACAGTATCGCCTTTCTTTATCTTTAACTTGCTCATTTCTTAGCTTGCTTCTTGATGGGGATGGTTCGACGTCTGTCTCTTTCTCAAAGCACCTCGGGCGCCAGCGACACAATCTTCATGTTGGTGGCGCGGAGCTCGCGGGCAACCGGGCCGAAGATACGTGTGCCGCGAAGCTCACCGGCATTGTTGAGCAGCACACAGGCATTATCGTCGAAACGGATATAAGAACCGTCGGGACGGCGCACCTCTTTCTTGGTACGCACTACGACAGCCTTAGATACCGTGCCCTTCTTAATGTCAGACGACGGAATGACACTCTTCACCGACACAACAATGATGTCGCCTACCGATGCATAACGGCGTCCGGTGCCTCCGAGCACATGGATGCACAGTGCCTCCTTGGCGCCGCTGTTGTCGGCTACCGTAAGGCGTGATTCAGTCTGTATCATGGCTCGTTACTTAACTTTTTCTATAATTTCGACTAAACGCCATCTCTTGGTCTTGCTCAAGGGACGGGTCTCCATGAGGCGCACCGTATCACCGATGCTGCACTCGTTCTTCTCGTCGTGGGCGTGGAACTTCTTGGTCTTATTGACAAACTTGCCGTAGATCGGATGCTTCTCCTTCCACTTCACTGTCACAGTGATAGTCTTGTCGGCCTTGTTGCTCGACACCACACCGACGCGCTCTTTGCGCAGATTTCTTGTTTCCATATCGATGCGGCTTACTTACTGTTGATTTCACGCATACGGAGCTCTGTCTTTACACGAGCGATAGCCTTGCGATCCTTCGTGATCTTGGCCGGGCTGTCGATCGGGCTCACGGCATGCTGTGCCTTGAGCTGACGGTACTCCTTCTCCATCTGGGCCAGACGCTCCTTGAGGTCGGCCGTAGCCATCTCCTTTATTTCTTCCTGTTTCATGGCGGCTTAGACGTTTTGAGTTGGGTCATAGTCGCGGCGCACCACAAACTTGGTGGTCACGGGAAGTTTCTGAGCGGCCAGACGAAGCGCCTCCTTAGCGATGTCATAGCTTACACCCTCAACTTCGATAATCATACGTCCCGGTGTAACAGGCGCAACAAATCCCTCGGGCGAACCTTTACCC
>JAIDKP010000174.1 GCA_029051445.1 Muribaculaceae bacterium
TACGCCCGGCGATCAATGTGGGTATCTCGGTGTCGCGTGTAGGCGGTAATGCGCAGATCAAGGCGATGAAGAAGGTGGCCGGCACACTGAAAATCGACCAGGCGCAGTTCCGCGAGCTTGAGAGTTTCACGAAGTTTGGCGGAGATATTGATGCGGGGACCGCGCGTGTCATCGACCGTGGCCGTAAGAATGAGCGTCTTCTGATACAGCCTCAGTATTCGCCGATGGCAGTGGAGGAGGAAGTTTGTGTGATCTTCTGCGGTGTGAACGGTCTTCTGACCAATGTGCCTGTAGACCAGGTCGCTGATTTTGAGCGTTCGCTCATACAGCTTCTCCATGCCAAATATCAGGAGGATGTGCTCGACGCGATAAGAGATAAGCGTGTTTTGACCGACGAGATAAGTCAGAAAATAACGGATGCCGCCAAGGAAGTGGCCGCCAAGTACAATTGATGTCCTGGTCCGGTAAAATAGCAATAAAGAAATAACTCAACCATTCCACCAATAGCCAATGGCAACTCTGAGAGAACTCAAGAGCCGTATAGGGTCGGTAGCGTCTTCGGAAAAAATCACCGGGGCGATGAAGATGATATCTTCGGCCAAGATGCACAAGGCCGAGGGTGCGTTGCGTCGTCTTAAACCTTATCGCCGGCAGGTGGAGACTATCATGGCATCGATGTTGTCTTCGGATGCCACATTCAGTTCTCCTTTGCTTGTGCAGCGCGAGGTGCGTAGGGTGACTCTGGTGGTGTGGGGCAGTGACGACGGCCTGTGCGGAGCCTACAATGTGAATATTGCCAAACGTGTCGCAGAGGATCTTGCTGAAATCAGGAGGGAGTATCCTGACGCGGATGTGAAAATCATGGCGGTCGGAGTCAAAATCTACAAGGCGGGTAGCCGCATCGCAGGTGCGTCGGTGAGAGTGGAGATGGCTCCTGAGAACATAAACTCAAAGAGCTTGGACGCTTCTGTCGGCGAGTTTGTCGAATTGCTTGAAAATGCTTTTGTGAATGGCGATACCGACAGGATTGAGGCTGTTTACATGAATTATCAGAGTGCGAGCCGGCAGAGACCGCAGCGTGTGTGTCTGCTTCCTGTTGATCTGAGTAATTTCGACGTTGAGCAGCGCAAGGATGTGCCATATATCATCGAGCCTGATGCCGAGTCAGTGGTGAGTGTGGGGCTTCCCATGTATCTGCGTTCGGTAGTCGAGGATGTTTTCACAGAGAACCGTGCTTCGGAACAGGCCGCCCGTGTCATGGCTATGCAGAGCGCCAATGACAATGCGAAAAAGTTGCAGGATCAGCTCAAACTCGAGTACAATAAACTTCGTCAGGAGGCTATCACTACTGAGCTTCTTGATATACTTGGGGGAC
>JAIDKP010000175.1 GCA_029051445.1 Muribaculaceae bacterium
CCCCCCCCCCCAACATCTATGAATAAATTAGTTATATTTTTGTCGGGTGTGGCGTGTATTTTTTTGAATGCATGTGGCGATCACGATGATCCGAAGTTGTCACCGATTGATACCACGCAGGTTAAGATTGAATCAGATGTCACGGTAAGTCCCGGTGCGGCATGGTCATGGTATGGCCGTAGCGATGAACTTACCGTCAAGGTCGCTGACGTGAAGATGACGGCTCCCAAGGGTGTTGTGCTTCGTTCGGTAGATCTTATGGTCAATGGCGGTCGCTATTCATCTAAACCCTACTCCGGAGAGCCTCTCGAATTTAAGGTTTCGCTTGTCGACGTAGCTTCAGGGCGACTTAATATGTCGGTAGTGGGAAATCTGATACAGAAAAATGCCCGTGACGCTGAAATACTGATAGCCGACAACCTGCAGCAGACTGTGTTTGAGGTCGTTCCTGATTTTGAGTGCAAGGTGGCAGTAGATGTGACTGTGACGGGGCGTTCGACAACGGGAGAGGAACTTAACCGAACGTTCAGGGTGGAGTCAGATGACCGGACGATAAAGGTGCCGCAGGAGGATCTGTACTGGACACCGTCGAGCGGGACAGCCGGAACCCTTGACGTGATAATGACGGCATCGGCAGAGGCGTGGTCGACCAACTCGACACTCGAGGCTATGGCTTCGGGGATCCACTGGAACGGAGGTGTATCGACAACTCCGTCATACAAGTTCACTCTTGAGAATACTCCCGGATCTCTGGCGACTAAAAATTGCGGAATCATTGTTGAGACGACCAGATTTGGAGTATGGGAGGGTGTCAACACAGGAGAAACCAAACTGATTTACGTTTTCTCTGTAACCGAAGAGAAATAGTCTGTGCCTATGAAGAAAACCGCTGCAAAGAGTCTGTGTATGGTGGCACTGTGGCTGCTGTGTATGCTCACGGCATGCACGTCGACCAAAACGACTATATCGCAGAATGCCAATCTTGCGAAGTATGAATACGCTTCAATCATCAACGATGATACATATCATATTCCGGCAGAGCTGATGGAGTATGAGATAAAGATGTTTGATGCAGTGGAAATGTCGGGTCTGCGCCTTGTGAGCGACCGGCGCATCCGTAAGCTTGCTCCGCAACAGAGGGAGCGGCTTATGATTGTGAAATATGGTGTCTCATTCGGCGAGGAAGTAACGACTGTGACGGTCAACTTTATCGATTATATGACCGGGCGTCCGGTTGTGTCATGCAAGGGATCGTGTGTGTCGGTGGGCATATCACATGGTGCCGACCTTGAAGGGGCGATAAAGCTTGTCGCCAAAGAGATATCGAAAACGTTTAAAAACTGACGAATGAAAATCGCGATAATCGGGGCGGGAAACATGGGAGGAGCCGTGGCATCGGGTATTGCAGCGACATTGCCCGATGTTGCAATTACTGTGTCTAATCCTTCGGCATGTAAGCTGGAAAGACTGAGATCAAAGTTTCCGTCGATTGAAACGACTGTCTCTAATGTGGAGGCGGCATCAGGGGCTTCGGTCATAATCCTTGCCGTTAAGCCCTGGATTCTTCCCGGTGTCGTAGACGAGCTTCGTGAGACAATAGAACGCGATGGGCCGGCGGTTGTGTCAATGGCCGGCGGTATCGGTCTCGACGATCTTGACGCTTTCATGGGTGCAGGGTGCAATCCGGCAATATTTTACGTAATACCGAACACTGCTGCTGCAATAGGAGAGAGTATGACCTTCATGGCTCACCGCCGCGGTAACGCGGAGCAGGTGACCGATGTCGCCAGGCTGTTCGGTGCCTGTGGCAAAGTGTCGGTAGTAGAGGAGCGTATGGTCAACGCCGGCATGGTCACCGCGTCGTGCGGTATCGCGTTTGCGATGCGGTATATGCGTGCGATGGAGCAGGGGGCAGTTGAACTGGGACTCCGTCCTTCCGAAGCCCGCAAAGCCGTAATTCAGACAATGAAGGGGGCTGCTTCGTTGCTTGAGGCTACAGGTGTGCATCCCGAGGATGCGATTGATGCGGTGACGACAGCCGGAGGTCTTACGATCAAGGGGCTTAATGCGATGGAGACAGGTGGTCTCCCGGCCGCAGTCGTGGCCGGCATGCGTGCGGCGATGCCCGAATGAAATCAGGAAAAAAAGATGTATGGCTGTTGCCTGATCATAGACAGGTTCTTCCGCTGAAATGCTGCAATGACGAGTAAACAACGGCCGTCCCGATATTGTTAAGTAGGGACGGCCGTTGTTATTTGTCGTGACATGGCGGTGTTGTGGTCTTGTGCCGCCAGATCTGTTAGTCAGACTGTTGTCTACATGATGCCTTGCAGCATTCCATAGAAGTAGACCGGTTTCAGGACGTATTTCTTCAGCATCCATGCCGCCCACAGTTCCTTGGATGTGTCGAGCAACGAGAAGGGGAACGAGCTACATGCCTTCTTGTCATAGTCAAACTCACACAGCAGCACGTGGCCGTAGTCGGTCACGATCGGACATGCGGCATATCCGTTGTATTTTTCCTGAGGTTCTTTGCCCTCCATCAGCGATATCAGGTTTTTGGCGGCAACGGGCACTTGCACACGCACGGCAGCAGAGGTCTTGCTGGTGGGAACACCTGCGACATCGCCAAGTGAGATTATTTCTGGATAAGTCTTGTGTATCAAGGTCTCTTTATCGACCATCACCCAACTGTCGGCAGCTAATTTGCCTTCGGTCCATCCCAATCCTGAGTCGCGCACAAAGTCGGGAGCCGACATCGGGGGAGTGAAATGGAGAAAATCGTAATCTTCGGTAAAAGGAGTCACGATTGTTTCCTCTCCCTGTGTCTCTGTCTTTTCAAAATACACCTTTTTTGCCAGAGTATCGATGCCTTTTACGCGGCAATGCAGGCTTACCGGTATATTGCGTTCCTCAAAAATCTCTTCTAACCTTGGGGTAAAATATGGGACATCATACAGAGCCTTTGAAGCGGTGAAGTAGTCGATCTGCAGGTTGTCGCGGTTGTTTTGTTTGCGGCTCTGGTGCTCGGTGAGCAGACATATCTTTTTTGGAGCGCCTCCGCATTTCAGTTTGGTATAGGTGTCGGTGAACACTCCACGGCCTCCGGTTTTTGCAAACTCCTGCATGGCGGTCCATGTTTTCTGCGCACCCTCCCAGTCATAGATGCAGTGTGCGTTGCCTTCGCCAAGTGTATCTTGCGATATGCCCTCTACCTTGTTCCAGTTGATCTGAAGCCCCGGTGTCAGCACCAGAAAGTCATAGTTGATCTTTTCGTTGCCTGTTGTGGTGACAGATTTAGCAACCGGATCTACTGCCGCTACTGTATCTTTGATCCACTTTACTCCGTCGGGAATAAAGTCCTTCTGCTCTTTCCATACCTCGTCGGGCTGATATTCTCCGCATGCGATCAGTGTGAACCCCGGCTGGTAATACTGGCGGTCGCTCGGATCTATTAGAGTTATATCCGGCTCATCGAGCCATCGGGTAAGCCGTGCAGCCATGCTCAGACCGGCGGCACCTCCTCCGATGATCACAATTTTGCCCTTTGCTTTGCTCGAATAGGCAAACGCTTCATTTGCTCCGATTGTGGAGATCACGCCTGCTGAAACAAGAAGTTTCAGAAATGAGCGTCTTCCAATTTCGCTGTTTTGGGTTGAGATATATTCCAGTTGCTTCAGGAGTTCACTTTTCATGATATCTGTAATGTTGTCTTTGATCCCATTTTAATTAATAGTTCAAAGATATGATAAAAAATGTAAGTAAGGCTATATTAAAGCTATGTATTTTCTTTTTATAGCCGATATAATGTTTTTTTATGTCGGCAACGGTGGTTTTGTCTGCCTTTTGACGAGAGTCAATAGCGCGTATTTTGTTAAATAAAAAAATCTTGTTAATTTTGCCTTGCATTGGTTCGCTTTACGGCTTCACTGGCCGAAGCGATTAAAAGGGAATCAGGTGAAAGACCTGAACAGACCCGCTACTGTAAGTTCCATTGCAACCTTCCGGACATGATTAGTGTCACTGACCGCGCTGCGGTTGGGAAGACCGTCCGGGCGAGGGGAACAAGTCAGGAGACCTGCCATGCACTAAATTATTTCAATAATCTCGTGGATTAGATTTTGAAGTGAAACAAAAAGGCACCTCCATTACATGGCTTAGTGCGGTGAGTGATCGGACGTATTGTGCGGTCATTCTCGCAGTCAGTCTCGGCTTGAAAAAGACGAGGCCGCTTCTTTATGCGTGTATGCATAGGGTCGGTGTGCCGCACTTTTCAGGTCTTTTCCACCTTAATAACTCACTTAATCATTATGAGATGTCCAAGGTGCGAAAAGGAATTCGTTTTTGAATTCCAATCTTTACAACATTGGCTGAAAGCGTCGAAGCTCGACAATAGTCAGCTCTCATTCCTTCTTTACAACTATGGTAGCCCGCTCTGTGAAGAGTGCGAGAACGATCTGCGCGATAGTTTTTATGTTTCAGGTATCAGCCCCTATCGTTGTCAATCAGTAAAAAGAAAGGGGTAATAGCTATGTTTACTAATTTTCATGGGTTCCATCTTGTAGAAGATTATCACAAGTGGAAAAAAAGTCATCGCAGCAGCCGCAATCCGATTGGGCTAAAATCGCTCAAACTGTTCATTGCGATCGTTATTCCCCTGTTTCTTTGGGTAGCACCATCTGAGCTGTATGGACTCGCCGGTCTGAATCCGGTGGAGCACCGTGTACTTGCGATATTTGCTTTTGCCGCCCTAATGTGGTTGTTTGATGCCGTACCGGCATGGACAACATCGCTTGTTGTCGTGGTGTTGCTGTTGTTTTGTGTGTCTAACAGTGCGTTATGGTTTTTTCAGACCGATTCGGCCGGCGAAAAATTTGGCAATCTCGTCAACAATACCGATTTGCTTCACTGTTTCGCAGATCCTACTATCATGCTCTTTATCGGAGGTTTTATAATCGCTATAGCTGCTACAAAGAGTGGTCTCGACGTGAAACTTGCCAAAGTGATGCTTGCTCCGTTTGGTACCAGATCAGAGAATGTGCTTCTTGGTTTTATACTTGTGACAGCGTTGTTCTCGATGTTCATAAGCAATACGGCCACCGCAGCGATGATGCTGACATTTCTTGCTCCGGTTCTCAGTGCGCTGCCTGCCGACGGAAAAGGAAAGATCGGTCTTGCACTTGCCATTCCGATAGGAGCGAACATCGGTGGCATGGGTACGCCTATCGGTACGCCTCCCAACGCCATCGCACTCAAGTTTCTCAATGATCCAAACGGGATGGATATGGCAATTGGCTTCGGTCAGTGGATGATGGTGATGGTGCCTCTTACGCTCGTTCTGCTATTTATCGCATGGTTTGTGCTTAAACGCCTTTTCCCGTTCAAGCAGAAAAACATAACACTCAAGATCGAGTCGGTTCATGCTGCCGACAAAAAAGACATAATCGTGTATATCACTTTCGCCCTCACAGTACTGCTTTGGCTCACCGACTCGATAACGGGAGTCAACGCCAATGTAGTGGCGATGCTTCCGGTCGCTGTGCTCTGCATGGCAGGCATCATAACCAAACGCGACCTCGAACAGCTTTCATGGAGCATTCTGTGGATGATTGCCGGAGCGTTTGCACTCGGCGTGGCATTGAAGCAGTCAGGGCTTGCCAACCATCTTATAGAGGCTGTGCCGTTCGGCTCATGGTCGCCCCTTGTGGTCATAATCGGCTCTGGTTTGCTTTGCTACCTTATGGCAAATTTCATCAGTCACACAGCTACTGCGGCTCTGTTTGTCCCTATACTTGCCATTGCAGGCAGTTCGATGTCTGATCAGCTTGCCGACTTTGGCGGTGTAACGACATTGCTTATCGGTGTGGCTATATGCTCGTCGGTGGCAATGATTCTTCCCATATCCACACCTCCCAACGCTTTGGCTGATGCCACCGGGTTCATTAAGCAGAAGTACATGGTGAAAACAGGATTGATCATGGGGCTTATAGGGCTGTTGCTCGGTTATCTGGTTCTCATTTTTTGTGGTATTAACGGTATATTTTAACTCTAATGAAAGTGGAAATTGTAGGCAGCTTCTTCCTGCCAGATAGGCTATATAATGCCCGTGACGATTTCAAAAAGGGCATAATTGACGCAGAGACTCTGAAAGAAGCAGAGGATGAGGCTGTAAAGGTATTGGTGGAACGACAGCTCAGTATCGGACTTTCACAGGTGACATCCGGTGAATTTCGCCGCGACTATTGGGACAAGGATTTCTGGTTTGGACTTGACGGAATATCGAAGGTCCGTTTCGACTCAGGGCGGGTATATCAGGATGCGGAGTCCTGTA
>JAIDKP010000176.1 GCA_029051445.1 Muribaculaceae bacterium
TGCGCCAGCTTATGCCTGCTCTCTGGACATGGTGCCGCAACCGTTTCTATTTCGATGAGCTTTACATGTTCATCACACACAAGATCATCTTCAATGGAATCTGTCGTCCGATAGCTTGGTTTGACCGTCATATTATCGACGGCTCGATGGACGGCCTCGCCTCGATCACCAACAAGGCATCGGAGAGCATCAAGTGTCTTCAGAGCGGCAACGTCCAGCATTATGTGCTGGTTTATGTTGCGGGCGCGCTCCTTCTCGGACTTATCACAGCCCTCTGTGTGTTGTAAATTCATCGACGGGTAACCAATAAATCAGAAAATAGCAATGTTATTCTCAAACATCCTGATATATTTCGTCATCATCCCGCTGGTGATGCTCGGAGGACTCGGATTGTGCCGCAACATCAAGCAGATACGTGCGGTCGCTGTAACGGGTTCGGTCATGCTCATCGCCCTGTCGGTGTGGGTGCTGGCCGACTACATGGCGCAGCGTGCGGCCGGCAATATGGCAGAAATGCTTTATGTCGGTTCGTGGAGCTGGTTCACGCCACTTAATATTCATCTTGCAGTCGGAGTAGACGGTGTCTCGATCGTCATGCTTCTGCTTTCGTCGATCATCGTTTTTGCCGGATCGTTCGCGTCCTGGAAGATCGATATGCCCAAGGAGTTTTTCCTGTGGCTGATCCTTCTGTCGACCGGTGTGTTCGGCTTCTTCATCTCTATCGACCTCTTCACGATGTTCATGTTCTATGAGGTCGCTCTCATACCGATGTATCTTCTGATCGGCGTGTGGGGCAGCGGCAACAAGAACTATTCGGCCATGAAGCTTACGCTGATGCTCATGGGAGGCTCGGCATTCCTGATGCTCGGTCTGATCGGTATCTATTATCACTCGGGTGCCGACGGCAATCTCACCTGGAATATCCTTGAGATCGCCCGCAACGGCAATATCGACAAGGGCTGGCAGTATTTCCTGTTCCCGCTCACGTTTGTCGGATTCGGTGTGCTCGGAGCTATGTTCCCCTTCCATACCTGGAGTCCCGACGGTCATGCTTCGGCTCCTACAGCGGTATCGATGCTTCACGCCGGTGTGCTTATGAAGCTCGGCGGTTATGGCTGTTTCCGTGTTGCAATGTATCTCATGCCTCAGGCAGCCAATGATCTTGCCTGGATTTTCCTCATACTGACGGGTATCTCGGTTGTCTATGGTGCTTTCAGCGCATGTGTGCAGACCGACCTGAAGTATATCAATGCCTACTCGTCGGTGTCGCATTGCGGTCTTGTGCTTTTCGCAATACTTATGCTCAACTCGACAGCGATGTCAGGTGCTATCATGCAGATGCTGTCTCACGGTCTTATGACGGCTCTCTTCTTCGCGCTGATCGGTCAGATCTACGGCCGCACGCACACGCGTGACATACGTGAGATGGGAGGTCTGATGCGTATCATGCCTTATCTTGCAGTATGCTATGTGATTGCCGGTTTCGCATCGCTTGGTCTTCCCGGTCTCAGCGGTTTTGTAGCCGAGATGACAATATTTGTCGGATCGTTCAAGGCCGGTATGACGGATTATCTGGCAGGTGCCGGATCACTGAAGCTTGTGTTCACGATTATCGCATGCTGCTCGATTGTGATCACTGCCGTTTATATCCTGCGAGTTGTCGGCAAGCTGCTTTTCGGCCCGGTTCAGGACGAGCATCACCGTTCGCTCACCGACGCTACGTGGTGGGAGCGTGTGTCGACTGCCACACTGATCATCTGCGTCGCAGCTATCGGTTGCTTCCCCAACTTCTTCTTGAATCTGATAAGGTTCACGTTTGATCCCGAGTTCTTCCGGGCTCTGATGATTTCGGTAAATTGAATGTGAATCTTGTAAATCAATCATAAGCAATGGATTATTCACAGTTTTGGGCAATGAAGCAGGAGATAGGCCTCCTCGTGGTCTTCCTGCTGGTGTTCATATACGATACTTTTATGCCCAAGAAGTCGCTTAAAGCGACAGCATGGGTAGCGATCGCGGCGTTTGCGGTGTTTACAGCCACCGGCTTCTGCTGCTGCAACACCTGCAATATCGCGAGTGCGTTTGCCGGGATGTATGTGACAT
>JAIDKP010000177.1 GCA_029051445.1 Muribaculaceae bacterium
TTTCATGCGGGCGCCACAACAGCACTGCCACAGCAAGCCGCCTCACCCCGGGTGTCCTGCCCGATACCCTCCGTGTAGACACTCTCTACGGCCCGACCTCCTACTTCGTCTTCCGCGACGAGACAATGGGCTACGACTACAGCCTCGTCAACCGTCTCGGTCAGGACAAAGACATGATCATAGATCTCAAGGTGGCATACTCCCTTGGAGCAATGATAGAAATGCTTGACTCCGGACAAATAGATCTGATTGCTTTTGAAGTTCCGGTAACAGCCGAATATCAGGAATATGCCATCGCATGCGGACCGGAGAACAGCACCAGTCAGGTTCTTGTACAGCCAAGGGGACATGGTCGCATTACCGACGTCACCGAGCTGTCGGGCAAGGACGTTTACGTCGAGAAAGGTTCAAAATACCATTACCGCCTTCAGAACCTGAACGAAGAAATAGGTGGAGGCATCAACATCCACCCGATCGACCGTGACACAATCTCGGGAGAAGACCTCATCGGCATGGTCTCGGCGGGCGACATACCGCTCACAGTGGTCGACAGCGATGTCGCAAGACTCAACCGGACATACTACCGCAACATCGACATATCACTGGAGATCAGTTTTCCGCAAAGATCGCGCTGGGCAGTCTCAAAAAGCAACAAATGGCTTGCCGACACCATCGACGCATGGATCAACCAGGCCGAGCCGCGCAGAGCAAACGAAGCACTGCTACGACGATATTTCGAGCTCTCCAAACAAGAAGACCGCACCTACACGATCGACTTCACCAAGGGCCATATCTCACCCTACGACAAACTGTTCAAAAGATACGCCGACTCCATAGGCTGGGACTGGCGGCTACTCGCAATGCAGGGCTATGCCGAAAGCCGTTTTGACAGCACGGCAGTATCATGGGCCGGAGCCCGCGGCATAATGCAGATTATGCCAGGCCCGGCGCGAGCCTATGGGCTCGATCCCGACGATATAACCGACACAGAAGCCAACATCGCCACCGCAGTCAAAATTCTACGTCACCACGACAGCACACTGCGCGACAACATTCCCGATGATTCCGAGCGGATTAAATTTGTACTCGCCTCCTATAATTCAGGAATAGCACACATCATCGATGCCATTTCGATCGCCCGTAATACCGGAAAAGACCCGCAGATCTGGGACAACAATGTGGCCGATGCACTACTCATGAAATCGCAGCCCGAGATCTACAACAACAAAGACATATGCCGTTATGGCTACTTCCGTGGAAGCCAGACAACTTCCTATGTAAAAAACGTCATGCAACTCTACAACGAAGCCCGCGACAAAATCCCGCTATGATCATCTGAAACCTGCCAGAAAAGACTGCTGTTGCATATATGCGTGACATTCCCTATATTAGCACTGCAGTTAGCAACCAGAATCTTTTGCCTATCGAAACACTTTACTCCTAAGAATCCAATCACAGGGGTTGCGGCAATGCATCTCCGGCACATCGTTCAACGGATTCTTTCAGGTCATCGGATCTGAAAGGATTTTCTATGTGCCACGCGACACACCTGCAGCCCGATATCACGAGTAAAGTGCCTTATGACCGACAACATCTCCACGCACCCCGACAGTCTGCTTATACAACAATACATCGATGGTGACAATCGCGCCTTCGACCTGCTGCTTGCACGCCACAGCACCCGCATCTTCAACCAGATATGCCATACCGTCAAAGATATTGAGACTGCCAATGATCTCTTTCAGGAGACCTTCATAAAAGTCGTCGTGCTTCTGCGCGACGGACGCTACAACGAAGAGGGAAAGTTTCAGGGATGGCTCTCACGCGTGGCAGGAAACATCGTAATGGATCATTTCCGGCACAAACCGGCGACAGCCGGTCTCGCCGTCTCGACCGATGATGCCGACATAGACATACTCAACCGCGAAGATCTGGCCGAAATGCCGCTGGAACATACGATTGTATGTCAACAGGCCGAACGCGATGCCGTCATGATAATGAAATCACTTCCCGAGCCACAGCGCGAAATACTTGAAATGAGATTCTATCGCGACATGAGCTTCAAGGAGATCGCCGAGCAGAAAGGAATGAGCATAAACACCGCTCTGGGGCGCATGCACTATGCAGTGAAAAACATGCGCCGTCTCGCCGAGCGTCACAACATAACCCTCTATTGAATCCAGTCCCGCCAACGGTCGCATGACCGCCGCACCATAGCACCGGGTTCGGTATCGGCATATCTGGCCGCAACGGTTTTCAGATTTCCGAGTCTGTAATGTGCCTTGGCTTTAGCCTCGTTGGTACGCAATATCTTTACTGCCTGACGCGTCATATGACGGAAACGTTCTTCAATCTTTTCCGAATCGTCATACTCATAGATAAACGGATACTGGACCGGAGGATATGACGACACACCCGACGACGCATAACTGCGCCCCGGCACATAGCTTCCGCGCCAGTATTGTGTAAGCGCCCAGCATTCTTCAAACGAGTTACGCCACCCGATAGCATAATCTATCATGGCAAGGCCGCACGTATCGGGATCGGCCGAGGTCTTCAGTATCTTGTGACGCAAATCGGCCATCGCCTTTGCAAAATTCAGCTTTGCATTGTCGGCCGACGGGAGCAGAGTCTCTTTTGTCGACACCGACATCTCGACCTTGTCGGTCCATGTGCCGCTGTTCACCATCCTGTGTCTCGACTGATAGCAGTACATCGGGTCACGTCGCAGATACGGCAAGGTATTCAGACGTTCCATATATTCCGGCGATACACGCGACAGATAGTTGACAGCATCGGCATAACGCTCCTCCCGCAGACACAACGTGCCAATCAATTCAAAGAAATAGTCGGGATCAACCCGCGCATACCCTTTCAGAAATCTCGACAGCGGATCCTTTGCCGCGATAATCTGCTTGTAGACCTTTGACAGTTGTGTCGATTTAAGCGACTGCATCAGTTCAAATGTCATTGAAGAATAATCCACGGTATTTCTGGTCGCCGGATCATGCCGCATCTGGTCATAAGTTATATATGCAATTTCATTGCCGTCGGCATCATATGCATCCTGATAATGCATCGTGCTGTTTGCCGTGACATTGTCGGCAAAACCACACAGCAGCACCGCGCCGGCATGGTCCCCCTCGCGCATGAGTACCGGCAGCCAGTGGCCAAACACAATATTCTGCATCAGATCCTTCCATTCCGACTTTGTCGGAGAAAGTATGTCGACCTTGCTTTTGATCCATTGCAGATCCTCAAGCAGAGTCGCGGTATTGTTGTCGTCGGCATCCATCATCATGCGGTAGGCACGCGCATGATCGGCGAAATCACCCGACGAGAATTCTGACTCCATAGCGCGCCCGATAGAAGCCCTCGCGGCCTCCTTATCATCAAGAAAATCATTGGAGACATAAGCCGAAAGAAACTCCCAGTCTCCACGATAGGCAGTGACAGAGTCGGCCAATACGGAGTCGGCCACAGGCAGAAGCGCGGTGATACGGGCAGTGTCGCCCTCAGCCGCGATCGACTGCAGATGAGACAAGAGCATCGGCGAGTCGGGATTACGTCCGGTCATATAGGCGATCGGATCCTCATGGACGATCGACGATATATCGCCCACCGCAGCAAAATACTCGTTGGCCCGATCCACGTCACCAAGGCGCGTCCAGCATCCTGCCACATATCCGAGGGCCATACGCTTCATCAGGTTGTCATCGGGAAGCGAGCCGAGACGATCCTCAAAAAAAGCGACACAATCCTGATAGCGGCCGGCTGCAAAACAGGCTCTGATCAACTGAAGGGCATAACGGTCGGCAAACCTGCGGCCTTTATAAGCTTTGCAACGATCGATTATTTCCTGAAACACATCGGCATTACCACTGCTGCGATCTGCCGGATAATACCATGGAGAGTTTATTTCCCTGCGGGTTTCCTCCAATTTCTTAGCCGTCAGCAGAAAATCCACCGCCTCACGGTCTCCGGCATTGCGGATAAACGTATAAAACGCATTGTCCTCGGCGCGGTCATTGCAACGTGCGTTGAAAGTATCGTAACTGTCTACATACACCGCCTGCCGGATATCGGCCACGGGTATGCGCGGCGATGTCTGTTGCTGCCACAGATATATATTCTGCCTTATCTGCGCGTCACGTACCGTCTCCGGCCTCGACGAAGAGGCGAAAAAGCAAGGACGGGGTATGTCGTTGTAGTATGGTCCGCATGCCGCCAGCCGAGGCACACCTGCGAGCGCGACACTAACGACGGCAAATATATATCGAATCAATTTCATCATGAGTAAACGAGCTGAATGCACCTGGATCAAGATGATATAGCGACATCGAATAGTTTGGCGAGGCAATGTGGCGGTCGATAATGCGTTTTATGGAACTAATCGACTTATAATCCGACTTCTCTGTGCGCACTATATCACCTTTCCTTATGATCGTACGCCCCGTCACAACCTCGCGCAAAGCCTTGTGACGGTTTTCTCCTGCCGGCTCGAAATCAGCCGGATCCGTAAGATCCACGTCACGCAGAAGTCCGGCAAACCGGCGGTCACGGAAAAGCAGTTGCCATGTATAGAGAGGATAAGCCACATCAAGCGGAAGCCTGTAGCCTGACAAATTACTCAGATAAGGCTTCACATCCTCCGTATCGAGTATCGAGTTCACTGCGTCAGGGTCAGCGAAATTACCTGTATTATAGACCATCAGAACACCAAAATCAACCGGCGGCACCGGCTTTGCCAGCTGATGCAGCCTGATTGTCGAACTCAGGCGATAGTTTTTATCTCTTGCAACGAGCTCCGATCTGACAGACTCACACAAATCAAAGAAAGCCTGTTCGGTCGACTCAGTCCAGTCACAGTCAAGCTGAAACTCATCTACATTAGGGATAAAATTATATGAGACCATGTTGCATACCCGCTCCACAATTTTCGCCGCCCACAACGCTGATTCCTGCTCCATAGCCCTGAGAGCCTCTACTGTAATATAAACAGTCGGTACATAATCTGCCTTTGCCAGAGCAGGACGCGAAGTCCAATAGCCGGTGTCTTCCACTGCCGGGAAGCGCAATGTGGCGTTCGGGACAACAGGATCTTCCGGAGGCATGGCTCCGCTATTGGCCACAATGTCAAACATACGCAGATATATGCGTCCCACATCATGGCTTTCTATGAAATCAAGTTCGGCCTTCCCGGGATCAAACACAGTTTTCCAGTAGTAGACAGCATTTACCGACCTGTGGGGCAGTTCGGGCCGATACGTGAGATTCAGCCCTACGCCGACAAGTGTCACAAGCCCGAATATAAGCGACAGCAGATAAAAGACCGCCCTACTGCTGCGCGGCAAATGTATACTCTGTCCCAATGTCAAATATGCTGTGGTGTTACAATTTCAACAAAGATACCTAACCTGCCGTTGATGTCCAAAAAAGCCCCGGTCAATCAACCAAATTTAACTCTCGGCCGGTTCCGATTTACCGGTCCTGTTTTCAGGTCGCTTCGGGAACCATCCCCTGGCAACACGTTTTTTTTGTTCAAACAACTCCCCTATGGACCAGAACGACGAAGCTCCCCACACCGCAAGCAATGTCGACCAAAGTATATCGT
>JAIDKP010000178.1 GCA_029051445.1 Muribaculaceae bacterium
CCCTCGACTTGCATGTGTTAAGCCTGTCGCTAGCGTTCATCCTGAGCCAGGATCAAACTCTCCGTTGTTGTTTATCTGTTTTATTTCAGATTCCAATTTTTGATTGTTGTCCGTTACGAGACATCTTAATGTCACGCCGCTCAAAATTAAATGCTTGAAAGTTTAAAGTGATTTCCTTCCTTTTCGCCCCGGCAGAGCCGGAACAGGAATTGACTTCGTTGTACTACTTTCGTCTCGATGCAATTCTTTCAATCTTCTCTTGCGTCATCGCCACCCGCATTCGGGCTTCGCGAAAACTTTGCAAAGGTAAAACCAAAAATTCATTCGTGCAAATAAAATCGATATTTTTTTTCAATCTTTTCTTTTTGCACCGAACAAAAAGCATTCGCCGTTTGTTCTTTCAGAACCGCTGTTCCTCATTTGCGGGTGCAAAGTTAGACCTTTTATCTATTCCCACCAAATCTTTTCGCAACTTTTTTCACTAAAATTTTCAATAGACATCATTACCGCCTAATATTCAAGCGATAACATTTCAACAAAAACTTCAGCAGGTCGACATAAAAGCCGACTGAAGCCCTATTTTGTCAGCTTAAAAGTCATGCGATGCCATCCTGAAGCACCAAAACGCGCGATCGCCTCACGGTGCATTTTCGTCGGATACCCCTTGTTACCGTCCCATCCGTATATAGGCATAGCCCGGTGCAACAACGACATCAGATCATCTCTGTGCACCTTTGCAAGAATAGACGCGGCGGCGATATTGGCATATTTACCGTCCCCCTTCACCACAGTTGTGTGAGGCACGTCACGCCACGCCTTAAACTTATTGCCGTCGACACTTATATGTCCGGGAGTCTGCTTCAGGCCATCAAGCGCACGATGCATCGCCATGATGGACGCGTTGAGTATATTTATCCTGTCGATCTCCACAGCACACACCTCGGCGACACACCAGTCCACAGCATTAGCCATAATGATCTCGCAGGCCTCACGACGGCGGGCCTCACTGAGAGTTTTCGAGTCACGCAGAAGCGGATGCGAGAAACCGTCAGGCAGAACCACTGCGGCAGCAACCACCGGTCCGGCAAGGCATCCGCGTCCTACCTCGTCACATCCGGCCTCTCCTACCCCGTCCGCAACAGCAGTCGGCAATAATACACAATCCTTCATAAACCTGTCTGTTTTGTTTTAAGACGGCATCTTATCTTGCCGATAGGCAACTTTCCGGTCACCTGATAAGGCGTACGAGTCTCATCCTGCGCCATCCATGCCTCTATCGGATCCGACGACTGCGCCTTCTTCTTGTCATTATAAGTAAACGTAAACGATATATGGTAAATCGGCACAAGAGCACCGTTATTACCGATCTTCAGATCCGCTTTCCCCAGATAGGTTATACGCAACAGCTCCTTGCGCTTGGCCGAGAAAATATTAAAGACCGCCGACTCCCCCTCGTGCATGTTCTCATAATCGAGATGCCTCATATAATAGAACGCGCTCAGCATATCGAGCGTGATACCCGAAGCCGTGTGCAGATTTTCACCCGTGGTCAAATTACCCTTCTTGTCCACCTTCTCGAGAATCGTTCTGGCGGAGACCTCACCCGACCCGTCACGCGTATAATTGATTTCATCGCGCCGGAACTCACCGCCTTCATGCGCAATCTTCTCATAATAAACAGGCTCAAGACTCTCAAGCATAATTTTCCCGCGCAACGTGTCTCTCACCGTATAGATCTTGTCTGCTATACTTGTCGATGCCCCGATCATGACCGAAGTAAAATACCCCTCCTCACGGTTCACTTCCGTTCTGAGCTGAATCAGTCCGGCCTCCTTCTCGATAATTCCCCACTTAAACATGACCCCGTAAGTCAGAGTCTCGTCTGTGACCGACTGTCCGTACATCCGGCAGACCGCCACAACAACCATTAAGATTACAGAAAGAATATATCGTTTCATATCCCTCATGCTATTATACTGCCGATTTATCTTATATTTTCAGGACCTTACACCCGATTCAGAAAAAAGCGACCTGCCCACACCATAAGCACACCGCCTGCCACACTCGCAAGCAAGTACAACATACACACAATCCAGTCCCCCCTGTTGCCAAGCGACCAGACATCATCGGCAAACGACGAGAACGTCGTAAACCCTCCACATAGGCCTGTGATCAGAAAAAGACACTCCCTTTGCGAGAGCCAGCTTGTACGGTCC
Source organism: Muribaculaceae bacterium (assembly GCA_029051445.1). Lineage (GTDB taxonomy): Bacteria > Bacteroidota > Bacteroidia > Bacteroidales > Muribaculaceae > JAFLTL01. Next base: position 2,217 of record JAIDKP010000178.1, read on the forward strand.
AGCAGCCCATACAATATACCGATCAGCAGACACCCCGCCAGATTGACAAGAAGAGTTCCCGTCGGGAAACCTCCGCCATACACCGAGGCCCACCCTCTTCCCGCCAGCAAGCGGCAACACGTACCTGCAAAACCTT
>JAIDKP010000179.1 GCA_029051445.1 Muribaculaceae bacterium
TATTTTCCAAATGAACTCTGATTTGAGAAGTTCAACTCATAGGCAACCTGCTGAACGTTCATACTTGAAAAACGAAGCAGATTTTTAGCTTCCATGATCACGCAACAGTCGATCCATTCCGCGGCTGTGCGTCCAGTGCCCTCTTTTATTATAAGAGACAGATATTTAGGTGATATAAACAGTTTGTCGGCATAAAACTTTATCGTGCGCTCCCGCCTATAGTGATTATGAACCAACTGAATAAAATCATAGACGTATGCTGTACGCCGGGAAGCAGGCTTGGCCTCGACAGGCCTCTGTTTACGTCTCAGAGATATAAACTGATAAAATACCGACGCGACAAGGTTTCTGGCTATATTGCGCGTGAACAAATCGGAATTGTCTTCGACATCTCTCATTGCGGCGTTATGTTCAAGCAGTGCAAAATAGCACTTAAACGCCTCATAGTCTTTTGACGACAATGTTATAGATTGAGTCGATGAACTCACGACATCAAACCGTTCAAGTATCTGAAGATTGAAGTTTATATCTCTCATAAATTCACGTCCGATCGCGAGTACCGACATATCAAGATCTTCAGAAGACTCTACATATGTCACCGCATCCTCTACATTGAATACAAACATTCCGGATGCCGACAATGTAACAGTATTCAGATTGACACACAATGAGATGGAGCCCCTATTACATAACAGTATAATTATACCGTCAAACCTGAACAAAGATTTTGCAACCTCAGTGCTTCCGTCAAGACTTCCTGTTATATCGCAACACACATAGTCTCTGCCATGCATGCTTGATTTCCTGATGACCTCACTCATCGGTGTCAGTTGTCCGAGTTGTAACGGTGGGAGTATTTCCATTTCTAATATATCACACTAAATTGATATTATTTGACAAAAATAAGAATTTTTCACCAATTAGCAAATAAATATTTCCTATTACAATTATCAACTGTCATTTGATTTTATCTCCAGAAAGTTTTTGTCTACTTTTGCGGCGGCAAATGGTTTCGAAGAATCATTGGCCATCAGAGATATCATAATTACAAGGGGTGCTCGCCGGGAGCGGCGGGCTGAGAACAGACCCTCAGAACCTGATCCGGGTAATACCGGCGTAGAGAATTCATTTTATGAACAAACAACTCAGTGCAGCGCTGCTTTTATGCGTTGCCACATCGAGCGGCGTAAACGCAGCCGCCACATCACGGCCACACACAGCCGACCGCGACACCACCGGTCTTTCGGTAGATCTGAAAGAAGTCGAAGTAACCGCCACAGGACGTGCGACGGCAACCACACCGGTAGCGTTCACCAATCTTACGGCAAAGAAATTGTCGGCAGTCAACGACGGACGCGATCTCCCCTATCTGATGCAGATGACCCCCGGCGTAATCACCACATCGGATGCCGGAAACGGCATAGGATACACGTCGATGAGGGTGCGCGGCAGCGACGGATCGCGCATCAATGTGACAGCCAACGGCATTCCAATAAATGACGCCGAGAGCCACAACGTCTACTGGGTGAATATGCCCGATCTTGCATCGTCGCTTCGCGATGTTCAGATCCAGCGTGGTGTAGGGCTTTCAACCAATGGCGCAGGCGCGTTTGGTGCAAGCGTAAACATGGCTACATCAATCCCATCAAGCAACCCATATACAGCAATTGATGCCTCCTACGGCTCATATAACTCCTATAAAGCGACCTTGCGCCTCGGCACCGGACTTATCAACGATCACTGGTCGGCCGATTTCAGGCTGAGCAAACTCGGAAGCGACGGATATATCGAACGCGCTAAAAGCAACCTTTGGAGCTACTTCGGACAAGTCGCATACGAGAACAGAGGCACACGCATCAGGCTGCTGTCGTTTGGCGGCAAAGAGAAGACCTACATGGCATGGGACTATGCCTCGGTCGAGGAAATGGAGAAATATGGCCGCCGGTACAATCCATGCGGCAAATACACAGATTCCGACGGCAACACGGCCTATTATCCCGACCAGAACGACAACTATGCGCAATATCATTTTCATCTGCTGCTCGGGCAGCGTCTTGGCAGCGCATGGTATCTCAATACAGGACTCCACTATACCAAAGGCAACGGATACTACGAACAGTATAAGACATCGCGAACACTGACCGAATACGGGCTACAGCCATTTGAAGGTCCCGACGGTGTCATGGTAAAAAAGCAGGATCTTGTAAGACTCAAGAACATGGATAACGGATTTGGCGGCGGAATAGTATCGGTCAACTACAACAGCGAGAGAGTGCAAGCTGTGATAGGCGGTGCCGCAAACCACTTCCGCGGACATCATTTCGGACAGGTGGCATGGGTAAGGAACTATGT
>JAIDKP010000018.1:0-7101 GCA_029051445.1 Muribaculaceae bacterium
ACTTTGCTCAGCCACGGCGATATCATGGGAATGAAAAGATAAAGCCCTATGAGAGGATACATGAACCAGAAATGTCCGGCAAGAGAGGGGTAGTTCAGCAGCAGACGACGAAGGTCGGTCATGGAAGTGGCGCCATCGATCTGCCCCCAGAGCATCGGAAGTGTCGAATAAAGTACCATGAAGATTACAAGAGCCGGCAATATTCTGAATGCCCGCCGCTTATAGAATGCGAAAGCCGACTGCCCCTCTCGCATCGGGACAAGAAGAAAGGCCGACACCATCATGAACAGCGGCACAGACATGCGTGAAAATCCATCGTAGACCGAGACCCACAACCGATCGGCAGAGTTTGCAAGCATTGACACCGGCCCGGCCATTTCCCCGGAGGCGGCACCATAAAAGTTCTCGCTAGAATGAACGAGCATCACAAGAAAACACGCAAAAATGCGCAGATAATCAAGAAACGCGATACGCTTTATTTCCATTGCAGTAAAATCTATTCGGTCTTTTACACAAAGATATGATTTTTCCATATATGTTGGCCAAAAACACAGAAGTGTCAGGGATTTTTTTATAAATTTGCTCTATACTAAATCCCTAACAGAATGACACGACGTCTCATCATATTATTTACAGCAACAATCTGCTGGTTTACAGCCTACGCCCAGTCTACCCTCGAGGAGGCTAAACTGCTTGTTGAAAGCGGTGATCTGGAGAGTGCCATCCCCATGCTTGAGGAGCTTGCCGCCGCATCGCCCAAAAAAGGTGAGATAAACCTATTGTTAGGAACTGCAAAGTTCTATCAGGGCGATTATTCAGGAGCACAACAGCAGTGGGAAGCCGCATTGTCCAAAAAAGAAAATCTGGCAAACCTGAAGCTGGCAGAGCTTGCCCTGCTGCAATATCGTGTCGATGATGCAGAGGAACTTATAGAGACTTATCGCAGCGGCCTTAAACGAGGCAAAAAGGTGCTTGCCGAAGATGTGTCGGGCGATATTGATGACCGCATCGGCCGCGTGACAGCCATGCTCGACCGTGTCGAGAAGCTTGTCATAATCGACAGCATCAATGTCGATGCAGAAATATTTTTCCGCCAATACAATCTTGCCAAAAGTACCGGACGCCTTCTCTCACCCGCCGAGGCATTCAACGGCTCTCTTCCTGCTGCCGAGCCTACTGTGGTATTTGAAACCGGCGACGGCCGTGAACGCCTTTGGGCAGTACAAAACGACGACAATAATTTCGAGCTTGTGAGCGCAGGTCCTCTTTACGGCGGCAAATGGGATCAGCCTACCCCTCTCGGAACCCATCTCAATGAAGGCGGAGATGCCAATTATCCGTTTCTCATGAGCGACGGCATGACCCTGTATTTTGCCAATGACGGAGAAAACTCTCTCGGCGGCCTCGACATATTCATCACCCGCCGTGACGGCGACAGTTTTCTACAGCCTACAAACATCGGACTTCCATACAATTCTCCTTACAACGACTACATGCTGGCTATCGACGAGGTAAAAGGAATCGGATGGTGGGCTACCGACCGCAACCGCATTCAGGATATGGTCACAATCTATGTGTTTGTACCCTCGGATATGCGTGTAAACTATCCTACCGACAGCCCTGATCTTGCAGAACGCGCCCGTATAACATCATACCGCGACACCTGGGAGGAAGGAAAAGATTACAGCCCGCTTATCGCTCTTGCCCGCAAGGGACTTCCGACAGAAGGCGGAAGCGGACAGGCGACTCCCTCGTTCGCGCTATCGGTTCCCGGCCGCGGCACACTTACATCACTCTCTGATTTCAAAAACACCCGTGCCAGAGGGCTCGTAAAGCAATGGCTCGACCAACGCGCACAGCTTGAGCGAAAGAAAGAAGAACTTTCAAAGCTCAGAGAGCAATACCGCAAAGGAGACACATCGGTTTCCGGCAGAATCACCAGCGGTGAGTCAGCCGTGGTGTCGATGCGCAAGCAACTTACACAGCTTGCATCACAAATCGCCGAAGCCGAGCGTTAGTCCCGCGCCCCAATCCAACACACTGACCTTACAATCTATTTTCATCATTTTCCGTGCAGACTCTTCTTATCGCTCTTGCCATACTTATCGCCGGCTATCTTGTCTACGGAACTTTTGTCTCACGCGTGCTTGGAGTCGACACAACCCGAACGACTCCGGCCTACCCGCACCGCGACAATGTGGACTACATGCCTATGCCGACATGGAAGGTGTTTCTGATACAGTTTTTGAACATCGCCGGTCTCGGGCCTATATTCGGCGCGATAATGGGTGTAATGTTCGGACCGGCCGCATTTCTATGGATAGTATTCGGCACCATATTCGCCGGTGCCGTGCATGACTTCTGCGCGGCTTTCATCTCGCTTCGCTCCGACGGCATGTCGCTGCCACAGATCATAGGCGATCAGCTCGGCAGCAATGTCAGAAAGGTGATGAACGTGCTGACAATACTGCTTATGATACTTGTGGCAGCTGTGTTTGTGCTCAATCCGGCCGACATTATCGCCGGAATGACTCCCGATTATCTTGACCGCACGGTGTGGATTGCCGCCATATTTGTCTACTACATGCTTGCCACACTTCTGCCGATTGACAAACTCATAGGCAACCTCTATCCGGTTTTCGGATTCGCGTTGCTGTTTATGGCCGCCGGTATTCTGGCAGTGCTTGTTTTCGGAGACTACAATCTTGCAGCAGGTTGGGAAGAGGGTATCGGCAACCGCTATATGGAACCGCTGCGCGACAGTCATCCGATATTCCCGATGATGTTTGTCTCGATCGCGTGCGGAGCTATCTCAGGCTTTCATGCGACCCAGTCGCCTATGATGGCACGCTGCCTGAAAAACGAGCGACTGGCCCAGCCTGTATTTTACGGCGCAATGGTAGCCGAAGGTATTGTGGCACTGATATGGGCCGCTGCAGCAATCGCATTCACCGGCGGATATGAGGAACTTGGCGCATATATGGCGAATGGAAAAACAGCCGGTGTGCTCGTAAAGGAAATCTCGGTGAACTGGCTCGGAACGATCGGCGGACTTCTCGCTCTGCTCGGTGTGGTAGCCGCTCCGATCACTTCGGGCGACACAGCACTGCGCAGCGCACGCCTTATCGCAGCCGACATCTTCCGGTTTGACCAGAGCAAAATATGGCGACGCCTTATTGTGTCCCTTCCTCTTTTTGGTCTCACCTATCTGATCATGTGTATCGACTACAACGTGATGTGGCGCTATTTCGCATGGATCAACCAGACCATTGCAATGGTGACTCTATGGGCAATCACAGTATGGCTGGCACGCAAGGGCAAGCTGTATGTCATCTCACTTATTCCGGCTCTGTTTATGACTGTAGTGTGCGTCAACTATATCTTGTTTGCCCCGCAACCCGAGGGCCTCGGCCTGTCGCCGATGCTCGCTACAAGCACCGGTATCGGAGTCGCCGCACTCTTACTTATGCTGTTTGTCAGAAACATAAAAAGAAACAAAACAATCTGATGGATATAATCAAAGAACTCGGCGACAGCCGGCTATATAATCTACATTCACACACCCAATTCTGCGACGGCAAAGCGAGGATGGAGGAGTTTGCACGTGCAGCGGCCGAAGCCGGTTTCACCCACTACGGCTATTCACCCCACTCCCCTATCTGCATCGCAAGCAGCTGCAATATGGCAGAGAGCGATGTACCCACATACCTTGCCGAAGTTGGCAGGATCAAGCAGAGCGAGTGGGGCGACAAGGTGAAATTCTACGCCTCGATGGAGATAGACTACCTTGGCGATCAATGGGGGCCTGCCATCGGCTATTTTCAGGATCTGCCACTCGACTACCGCATCGGTTCGGTGCACTTCACTCCCAACCGGCATGGCGAGTTAATCGATATCGACGGCCCGGCAGACGACTTCATCAAGAAGATGCACGACCACTTCTCAAATGATATCAGATATGTTGTCGAAAAGTATTTTGAGCATGAACACAACATGCTTGATGCCGGCGGTTTCGACATCATCGGTCATTTCGACAAGATCGGACACAACGGCTCACATTATGCTGACGGGCTTGATCACGAAGACTGGTATATGGATCTGGTTGACGGCATGATCAAACACATTGCAAAATCGGGTGTAATCGTCGAGATCAATACAAAAGCCAACAAAATACACAGCCGTTTCTTTCCCGACGAACGCCACTGGCAGAAACTTAAGGAGGCTGGCATACCTGTGATCGTGAACAGCGACGCACATCATCCTCTGCTTATTAACGCGGACAGGGATTATCCGCTGGAGTGGTTTGGCAAATAATAACGGATAGCTATAATAGCTAATATAGCGGATATAGCGGATTGGGGGGATAGTGAAGTTTTAACAGTGGGGAGGGTGCGGGATATGGAAACATTGGGTATTTTTGCGGCGGTAAAAAAGTTTGTAAAGTTATGATACTTCAATGTGCGATCCTGTTTGCGTTTCTTGCAATGGGTGAATTTGTGGTCTATTGCACGGGAATACCTGTACCATCGAGCATCATCGGCATGCTATTGCTGACAGCCGCACTGAAATTGCGTATTGTCAGGCTTTTCTGGGTGGATAAAGTATCGGATTTTCTGGTAAAGAATCTTGGTTTTTTCTTTGTTCCGGCAGGCGTGGGTCTCATGCGCTGTCTCGGGTTGCTTTCTGAACAGTGGCTTCCTATCGTGGCCGCATCGGTAATCAGTACTTTTCTCATTATCGCTACCACAGGCCGTGTTCACCAGATGGTGCGCAGGACACTGTCGTCTCACAATCAGGTAAAGGAACTGTCGATATAAAGCCTCATCATGGAATTTCTGACTAACAAGATCTTTCTGATCGCACTGACGTTTGTAGTGTTTCTCGGGGCGCGGCTTCTGCAACGCCGCACGGGTGTGGCTCTACTCAACCCAATCCTCATATCTATTATAGTGCTTATAATAATACTGAGCTGCTGCGAAGTGGACTATGACACATATAAAGAGGGAGGAGACTACATCGAGTTCTGGCTGAAACCTGCCGTAGTGGCATTAGGCGTTCCGCTTTACCGTCAACTCGAAACCATAAAAAAGCAGATTCTTCCGCTGCTGCTTGCCGAGCTTGCGGGATGCGTTGTCGGTCTGGTTTCGGTTATGGCCATCGCGGAGTTGCTCGGAGCCAGCAGGGAGGTTGTGCTTTCGCTTGCTCCAAAGGCAGTGACAACCCCTATCGCTATGGAAATTTCGACGGCTGTCGGCGGCCTGCCTCCACTGACAGCGGCCGTAGTTGTCTGCACCGGTATTTTCGGCGGCATGGCCGGTTTCCGCATGGTGAAGATGAGCCGCATAAAGAGTCCTATCGCCACCGGCCTGTCGATAGGCACCGCCGCCCATGCAGTAGGCACCGCGGCAGTCATGGAGCGCGGCGAACGCTACGGGGCTTTCTCGTCGCTCGGACTAATACTCAACGGGCTTCTGACTGCTCTGCTGTCGCCTATGATACTGTCGCTTCTGGGATATACAGTACAAGCCTCCTAAAAGACAAAAAACAGCGCGCCACATAGAGAGGTGACGCGCCGAATATGACTATTCTATTTTAAGCTTTCTTTGTGCGGGGCTTACGCTCTTTTTTTTCGGGCTGTGCCGCCGCATCAGCCTTTTTTGCACGCGGCTTGCGCACTTTGGGCGCAGCGGTTTTCTCTGCGGTGACTTCCTCTACAGCGATACGGTTTTTGTGCTCTTCGTTGTAGTGCTCGGCATTTTACAATTTTACTCTATTCGCGTGTTTTCAGAGTGTTTTAATTGTTATTAGAAAAATTTTTCTCATCTTTGCAAGTGGATAGAAGAGTCTATCCATGACTTACTAACTAAAGCGTTTTAGCTTTATCTTTCACCTCGAAATCGCCAAATTTCATAATTCCGAAAGAAACAAGCAGTCAAAAACGCTCATGCTTGTCGTATATCCACTCCCAGACAAGGGGTATCGATATATCGATAAGGCGTGGGAGTGGACTGCCTATTTCGGAATGAGGCGTTTGGCGATGCCTGAGGTGAGATAGGCTGAACATCGTTCCACGCTTTTTTTTTACCCTTTCTAATTGAAGCCTTGAAATGGGAACGTAATCAGGGCATTTTTCTCTGTTGTTATGAAGATTTCGTTAATTCTCACCTTGATTCTGTTTATGATGTCATGGGGCGGGTGTTCTTCTCAAAAGACAGCTACATCAGAATCACCACAGTCAAACACGCTAAACACCTCATTACCCAATCATGAAATCGCCCTAACACTTGGCAAGGAGTTAACTAATATCCTATTTGAGCCACAGCAAATCAATGCCTATGTGCTCACACAACCAATTGATTTTAAGACTGACGTAACTACATTCCCACGTACAGCACACCGTCAACTTACAACCAAGCAGATCGATTTGCTTTACACATGTCTACTCAACAACGAATTATGCTATCACAATGATTCAATCACGCTTATGAGCCCATATATTCCGGCTCTCGAAATTGTATTTTCTAAAGATTCATGCGAGACATCATTAGTAGTATCATTTTCAGATCACACATGGAGTATAGTACAAAATAATAAGCCCCTATTTAATTTCAATTACACTACAGAAGAGCCTTTAAAGAATATCTATAACTCCATTGACTCCACATTTCATTATTAATTTTCTTACAACACAGCCCATGAATATTCTAAGAATGATGCTAGCAAGCATAACTCTATTATGTTATTCAAATGCAATAGCACAAAGTGTACATGCAATCGTATTCTGCGATACAAATGACAGTAAGATTGGACAGGCAATGATGATTGATCACGACAAAGCCATATGTGAATTATCAAACATCGCTTGTTATATCGATTACGACATCTTTATAAACGACTTTTATGGCGACAACTGCAACAAACAGAATCTTCTCTCTACAATCTCGCAACTTGATGTAGCCCCCGACGATATTGTGATATTCTTTTACTCCGGTCACGGTGCACGAGCTTTAGGGAACGAAAACGATCCGTTCCCCCAAATGTGTCTTGGTACAAATATTGAGTCGGAATGGGTGCCCCTACAATACGCCGTAAATCGTATTG
>JAIDKP010000018.1:7111-12414 GCA_029051445.1 Muribaculaceae bacterium
CCCAAGTTGCTTGTTGCCATAAGCAATTGCTGCAATATGGAGACTCCCGGAGTAACCATCAAGCCTCTCCTGTCGCAAATGACCGGAGCTACATCACTGTCGGAAGTCAATAAGAACGCAATGGTCAATTTATTCTGCCAATCGGAAGGACAAGCTATAATAACTAGCAGTCAACCGGGACAATATTCATGGTGCGACACATATAATGGCGGATTATTCACCTGTGATGTTTTCGACGTTCTATTACTTGTAGGACAAGAGAAGGTATCCCCAGATTGGGAATCAACATTCGCAACAATGAAAGAAAAGACATCTACACGTCAAATCAACACTAACGAACCACCTTTCAAAGCTTCACAAACTCCTTACTATACTATAATACGCAATAACGACACCCGCACAGAAAAAGACCAACCCAACTATGACGAGGACTGTATAGAACGTGATTTTGATATTCATAATACAAAAGACACAGACAAAGGCAATACATTATATCTGGCTCTTAACTCATTGGTCGATGAAAACAAAAGTAAAGACACACGCCTGCAAATGATCCCCAATATACTTCAAACTTATTTCGCCAACAACGCAAAAGTGCGCACTCTGGGCCGCAACGGCATGACTGTCGACTATGAAAATGCAGCAGATTTCCTAAGACGAATAGCATTATCACGCCGTATAGCTAAGATTACCGTACTTAATGAAAATGGCAACAATAAAAAGACAGAAATCAGCGTCCACGAGATACACAAATAAATATCATACAGTTATGAAAAAAACATTCCTGCTGTTTGCATTTATATTCACCCTATCGACAATTCAGAGCTACAGTCAATCACACGATGTGAGTCCATATCTTACCAACGAAGAGAAAGAACAGCTTAAAGATCGTATCCTCGATAAACTTGAAGACTTCCAGTATTTTCTACAAACTATGGCCGATAAACGCAATTCAGAGCCTGTACGCATGCAGGCCATGCAATCAAACATATTAATGTTCATCGGTGAGTGCGAGCCCTATAATATCTTCAACTATTGGACCAGTTCGGAAGAGGTTATGCCAGCCGTAAAAATGCAGACATCATCGGCAAATCGTAGCCAAAAAAGCAGCCAGAAAATGAAATCCTACTTCTCGCGAATCATGAACAACAAAACCTATGCAAACATACGCATTGAACAATCGGATGCTGTCCGTATAGGCAATATCGAAGCCCTTGGCAATGGCAAATATCTGGCTGTTGCCTATATCTGCCAGAGATTTATCGGTTATGCCGACAATGGTTCTGTGCGTTATGGCGATGTTACTGAAAAGAAAGTCAAAATACATATCGATCATAAGGAAATTCCGACTGCAAACGGCATAGAGAATCTATGGGACGTAAAGCTTGGCGACATGTATGTCATCTCAACACAAAAACTTTAGACATGCGTATACTGATCGCCATATTATCCGTCCTCATGACCGCAATCAATATTCTAGCGGAAACTCCCGACATCCTTTTTGAATCACATGTGAAAAGTGTGGAAGAATTCATTGCCCGATTCAACGGTGATGAATCATCACCACTTACGGATACCACACGTTCACCCATATACTCTCTCTTTGATTTTAACTATGTCAATGAGCAAAATACAGACTCAATAACTGACTTAGCTAATGATTTTATAAATTCCGTAAAAACATCAGGGGCTAGAATATCATTGATCGATCCATGCACACATATTGAAGCCGAATGTGTGTTTGACTTTGACGATCGCCAATGCAATATAACACTTGTTTTTGTCATGCAAGAATTCGGGTCCAATTACCGTCGACTCGCGCTATCTGATGCCTATGGAATTGTCTCCTCTGGAGTATTGGAAATCAAGCCGATGTATCCCATAAGTCCTATCGAGCACGAACTCCATTTCATGTCTCTAGATGATCTGTTCACCAATAAAAAAGAATACCTCGCATCAACTATGCCGACCGACAGAGAAGTCGACCAACTTTCATATCTCATTGCTTGTATACACTGCGGAAAAGCAATTTATAATTCATGCCAAAATGTAACAGTAAAATTTTCCAATATCCCCGGGTTTGAATTTAGTATTAAGGAAAAAATCAATCCTAAGTCATTCAATTCTGGATGGCTAATCTCAGACCTAAAACGTAGCACATCAACAATTTAATTATAATCATGAAAAAAAATAACAATATTCTCCAATTTGTACTTACAACACTGTCTATTCTGCTTGTTTCCACACAAAGCAATGCTCAGGAACGTCATCTCTACTTCAAAGGAGACATATCCTCACCACATCTTATCACCGAAGCAACATCTATTGGAATAACTGCTCTAATCAACAGATCTACCGGACAGTTTACCTATGACAACATATTCAATATCCCTATTACTTCTGGAGATCTTAACGGTAATTCCATTAAGCTCAAGACCATATCGCACTACGGACTTTCCTTAAATGATATATTTAACAATTTCGGAACCGGAATTAAGCTCGGATATAAGACTGACAATTTCGGTTTTTTCAACTTTGCAACCTTTGGATCGGCTCATTACCGTTTCAACAATATTTCTCTGTCCTTCCCGAATTCAACTGACTATTATGATAATTCAATCCATAGAATACAGTTCGGCATCGGAGCTAATATGACCTTAGGCCGTATCGACCAAAGTGCTCGTGTAACAATCGAATTTGGAGCACGATATAATATTCCAATCGGGTATTCTGGCGAACTTGGTGACGGGACTGGTTGTCTAAACTCAGGCATAACACCGATATTTGCCATTACTGTCGGCGGCCCCAAGTTAATGAAAAAGATGGGAATGAATATAGGTTTGCATTTTGAATTCATGAGCTACGACTGGTTTAAGGAAAGTGAGCATTTCACCAATCCATATACAATAAATACTTGGAATCTTGGTCTAAACCTTACAATGTGTCCCTGGAAATGAAGAGTAGAACCGAATATCTTGTTATAGCCATATTATTATTGCTGTTATACCCTACCGCTGTAATTTCTGCAAAACAGAAAGATGCTCCTGATGTTACGCTACGATTTGTAAACAGCATTGATGAAATGAGCCATCTCATTCCTGACAATGTAAACCGTGCAAGCGAGCTTCAACAGCAAATACAGGCTTGTTTTATGGCAGCTGAAATGAGTGGTATCAATATCACTAACAGCGATCTATATCTTGCCTCCATACCCGGCATACGACAGAATATCACTTCACAGCGCTACAGCAATCAACTAAAACAATTGATTTTTACTGATCGCTCACTCAAAATGAATCAGCAAACTCTCGAAACAATAGTTTTGAATACTGTCGACTTCGACAATGACGAGCCATACTTATATAATACCATTATAAAAAAGACTTTATGTTATAATAACAAATCGATTACCATCTGGCAAGAAATTCACGTACCAGTAAAAGGAACACAACTTATATCTGAGATACTTACCTCATCAAAGGAACTTAAAAAAAACGAATTCATACATTATGAAAGAGACGTACTCACCGTCAACCAATACCTAAGCCAAGCGGCACAATTCTACTCAAAGAAACAATATGCCAACGCCTACAAAACGTATACCGAACTTACTGAAAAACATGCCGACAATGCAGAAGGATGGTATCGACTGTCTCTAATGATATATAAACAACGTGGATGCAAAGGTAATTACACAAATCCACGTGCTACAGCTCGTGAATATATGCAACGAGCTTATGAACTTGGCAATGGAGACATAAAAACAAAGGCTGAGAATATTCTGTTTTATTGGGATCATCCCAACTATATGTAATATATATTTATATATATATTACCGGAGCACTCTGTTATTTTACTATAGTGCTCCGGTAATTTTACAATACTTATTATTTCTTTGTGCGGGGCTTACGCTCTTTTTTTTCGGGCTGTGCCGCATCAGCTTTTTTTGCACGCGGCTTGCGCACTTTGGGCGCAGCGGTTTTCTCGGCGGCGACTTCCTCTACAGCGATACGGTTTTTGTGCTCTTCATTGTAGTGCTCGGCATTGAGACGCATGGTGTTCATCTCTTTGTTGAGAGTCTCGATCTCACGCGCCTGGTTGCGTATGGTCGTGAGAAGTGCATTGAGTTCCTCGTTTTCAATCGACAGCGGGTACTGTTCCTCTACGCGCACAATAAAGTCGGCAAGAACATTCATGTAGTTGGTGAATGCCTGATAGGGTGTCTCGTAGGGCGAGAAATGGGAATGCACGTCGCCGTCGGCCATATGCTTGGTCGACATGTAGAAGAAGTGGTCGGAGGCCTGCAGACGCGCCCAATCCTGACGCAAGGGTCTGTCTTCGCAAAGTCTCACGCGCTCCGATATGCTGTATAGTTTCCGAAATGCCTCGTTCTGCAACTGATTGCCGAGCCATGCCGATGTATCGCGTGCCTCATCGGCCCATGACATCGGGAACGGTACCGACAATTCTCCTACCGATTTGAGTTTCTGTATTGCCTCGGAGGGGGTCCAGAAATCGATGCCTCTCTCTGCCGCAAATCGTGGCAAAGCCTCAAGGAACTGGAAGATTCCGCTTTCACGCGCCTGAAGTTCTCCAAATGTCTCGAGGTTCATAAACAGGTTTATTATCTGCTCCTCGGGGGGGGTATTGGCGATCCAGTCAATATACTTGTCGGCAGTCAGCGGATATGCGTCCCACTCTGTGTTGCTGAAGCGGAAGGCGATATCGTCGCTGAGTTTGGAGTTCTTCAGCAGAAGTTTCAGTTTGGGAGCTGACGCGGCCGAGTAAACATAGTTAGGAGATTTCCATCCCAATATATGCTTCGCTCCGTCGGTGATCGCTCCCTTGAATCCCATGTCGAGTATCTGCGGAGCGATCTCGTCGCTGTAGATGAGCTCAGTGTTTCTGAACACTTTAGGTGTGACCCCGAAAACTTCCTTGATCTTTGCTGAATGCAGGCTGACTTCGTCGCGGAATTCATCGGGATCAGTGAGCGACGACAGCGAGTGGCTGTAGGTCTCGGCCAAGAACTCTACCTTTCCTGTGTCGGCAAGTTTTTTAAGTATATCCACAAATTCCGGAACATACTGCTCACACTGCTCAAGGGCAAGACCTGTGATTGAAATCGCACAACGGAACTTGCCGTTGGTCTCCTTGATCATGCGCAGCAGGCTCTCGGCTGCAGGTATATAGCTTCGGTGCGCTATGCGCGTGATGATGTCGTCGTTGGCAAAGTCGTCGTAATAGTAGTGGTCGTTGCCTATGTCGAAGAAACGGTAGCGGTTCAGGCGGAACGGCTGATG